>JAWUXW010000122.1:0-12078 GCA_034111125.1 Paraglaciecola sp. | reverse complement strand
GATGAAATTGTGAAACTACTTGATGCCGGTGATTTGGTGATCACCAGTGATATCCCTTTAGCCGATGAAGTGATAGAGAAGGGCGGTTTGGTGCTTAGTTCTCGCGGTGAGATGCTAGACAAAGAAAATATCCGCCAACGTTTAAATATTCGGGATTTTATGGATACCATGCGAGCCAGTGGTGAACAGACCGGTGGCCCGCCACCGCTAAATCAAAGTGACAGGCAAAACTTCGCTAATCATCTGGACAGATTATTGACCAAATACGGCTGATAACTACAAAATACCCCGGAGCTACTTCTTAAGCCAAACGCCATGTACTTGGATAAAATGTCCCGCCTCGGTTTTGGAATAGGCTTTATTGGCAGCCAATTTTTCAACCTGTTGCAGGGAAATATTGTTTTTTGCCGCCAACTCCATGTATTTTACCTTGCGTTTAGTATTAATTTCGGCGATGAGTACCTCGACATCACTTTGCATGACGACCGCCCCAAGGTAGCCGTTTACTTGCTCGCCGACCAGGCCTTTTTGTTTTGCTTCGCCAAGCTCTAATGCAAACACCATGCTACTAAATAATAGGGTGAATGCAGCGATAATCGCAGTTAATTTATGACGTTTAATATTGTTTTTCATCTTATGCTCCCTAAAATAATTCGCTGTCGTCGCTAAAAATATCGTCCAACTCTTTGTCAACTTTGACGCGAATTTCATGATCTATTTTAACGTTGATATTGATGGTGATCGGCTCCTTTGTTTCAACTTGCACTTTATGTGTGCAGGCGCTAATAAGTAATACCACCACGGCCACTAAAATTTTATTCATTTTCTACCTCCTTCGCTGACTTTTTGATTAATTTTGTTCGCTACCGAGTTTGCCAGTCGCAAGGACTTTAACAAAGTAAAAATATTTTCCTGATGACTGTAATTGAAATTTACACTCTGTTTTTTCCGCGGGTTAGTACCCAGCAAAGAAAAATCCAGTAATAACAAGCCGTCCGAGTCAAGCTTGACCGAACTGCTCAGTCGTTCAAAATCCATGTTTTCCAGAAAAGCTAACTCTGCTTGCTGGGCTTTTATTGAGTCAAAGGCCGGATTGTCGCTGATACGCAATGTCCCAGGCCCCTGATTCAATACAATGCCACCTCCAATACTAAGCCCTGTAGAGCCAAGTTTAATCGGCAAACTGCCCTTAACTTTACCGGTGACATTAATGCCAGCTTGTTGTTGCAACTCTACCAGTTTTGTCAATTCAATATCACTTAAGCTAAGCTCAGTATTTTGCGCTCTTTCGTCTAGCCAAATATCATCAAGGCTGAAACTGCCGCCTAAAACATTCCCCTGAGTATTACTTAATTTCCCTTTACTATCCGTAACCTGCAATGAACTCTGGATGTTATTGATAGGTACGCCGACATTAATTGATGCCAGCGTCACTTTACTGGGAGCTAACTGAAACCCGGCTGAATTAAAGATAAACCCTTGTTGGAAGTTTAAGTCGTTTATCTGGTATTCCTGATAAAGGGCCTTAATATTGTTAAGGCTTAACTCCCCTGATATGAGAGGACCGAATAACTGTAAGCTGGCGCTGGCAGATATTAAACCCTCGCCAATAGTTAGTTCTGGTAATAATGACCCAACTAAACTTTGTAAATTTGCCACAGCCTGCTCTGGAACAAATAATTGAATGCTTCGCTGTGCTTGGTCAATTCTGCCCTGGAAGCGTTTATTCAACATAAACCTATGTTCACTGGCCAAAGTGTTTTTATCCAGGTTCAGTCTAGCGCTGTGCTCAAATGTCAGCTGTTTGAGTGATAAAAACTCGCCAGCGGTAGTGTCGCTTAGGGTAGAAGTACCGCTAGCAGATACTTGCTGTGTATCCACCACGTGGAGTATTAGCTCTGATGTCAACTGTTTGGCATGGACATGCGTTGATGAGGTCTGTGGGGCGTTTTGCTGGACTGCTATCTGCGTTGACTTAGCTTGATAGCTGATGTTTTTTAGCTGGTTATGGATCTTGAGTTTTAGTGCATTGATGGTTGGGCCAATGACTGAAAACTGTGTATCGATTGAGCCCATGTTTGCATCGGCCAAAGCTATATTTTTACCATGTAAGGAGCCTTGTCCGTTTACCCCATCTTTGCTGGAATAGGACAGGCCGAATTCACTTGTGGCTTGCTTGAGTGCAAGGCCATCAAGCATGTAATCTGTTAATGTTAAGCTGCTTTGTGGCGCTTTAATACGTATACCTTGCTGGCCGTGACTAAAGTGACCCGCCGATGCAAAAATCAGCTTAGGCAGATCCGTGTCACCGGATTGGGAAAGGTTTAAGCCAAAATCAAAGGACGAACCACCGTCGACAGAATAATCTAGCTCTGTTAGTTTGATGCCAAGCTCTGCTTTGTCCTTAGAACTAAAGAGCAAACCAGTGCTTGTGACTCCATGCTTACTGATATTTATTACTGAAGATTGGTTTAGGCTGATGTGTTCTGGTCGCAGATTCGCCGGAATACGTTGTAACAATTGACAGTCCTGCAAAGCGGCTTGTATCGACAGTTGTCCTAAATCAAGGTTGATGCTCATGTCGCTGATATCTGCCGCCAACTTTATATCGCCTCTGGCACGAAGGTGCACCGGGCAGTTCTCAAATGCCAATGGAGTCGAAAGATTTACTTGGCTAGTACTGCTTAGCCGCTGCCCATCAAATTCAAAGGCACTAATGATTTTCTCTGGTGGTAATTCAGTGCCATTTAATAGCTCTGAATAGGAAGTAGTGATCTGCTTTGCCGCAACTAGATAATGGCTTAGATCGGCTAACGACCATTCAATCGCTCCCGTTACCTTACTTATATCCACACTAAGCTTTGCCTGGATATCACCGGAGATAGTTATACTTTCGTCGGAGGCCTGGGATAGCTTAATGTGCAGGGCTTTATTTAGTAAGGGAGATTGAAGAGTGAGCTGATTGATATCCGTCTGTGGGAGGCCTGCGGGCAGGCTGAAGTTGGAGGCTAAGCGTTCCTTATTGCTGCCTGGGGTATCCACCGTTGGGGATTCAACATGAAGGTGAGTAATTAGCGCTGAGTTAATGGACAGAGTGTTTGCCCGGGGCTGCCACATTGCCTGTTCAATAACGGCCTTTACCTGTGGGTGTGAAATACATAAGCGGGCAATATTGATATTAAATGAGCGGTCGACCTCGAACTCCAGGCAATCAATGCTCGCATTATGTTTACCGGAAAAATGTTGCAGTAGTGCCCTGGTCAGTGGCTGACGAAATAATATTAAGCCAAGTACTAGTAAAAAAGTCAGGCCAAGGCTTGCGCCTATTTTCCGTGAATTTCGCTGCCAGAACGTTGGTGTTGGCATAAAAGTCTGGCTCCTTTTTTAATTTTAACCTTGAATGTATTGTGTAGCAATTTGCAGGTTTAGCAATTGATAAAAAGGGAATGTGAAGAGGTAGACGAAACAAAAACATTAGGTTTGCTAGTTTAGGAGCATGCTGTCCAAACCTTGAGGTCTGGACAGCGATGCTAATTTTTTGAATTAACGTCTATTGCCGCCTCTGCCGCCGGTACTGTTGCCAGTTCGGTGGCCTCTGGCGTTTTCTCCTGAGCGCTGTCCGTCTCGATGTCCGGCTCTCGGGTTTTTAGGCTTTTTAGCTTTGATAGGACGCATATCCAGGCTGGATTCTGGCAGTGGAATAACGGGTTCGAAGCCCTCAATGGTCTTACGTTTGATAAGTTGTTTGATTAATCTTTCTATATCAACCAGCATCGGGAATTCGTCATGAGTGACTAGGGAAATGGCTTCACCTGAAGCCCCGGCGCGTCCGGTACGGCCAATTCTATGCACATAGTCTTCTGGTACATTAGGGAGGTCGTAGTTGACAACATGAGGCAGCTGATCGATATCCAGGCCTCGTGCGGCGATGTCCGTTGCCACTAGTGCCCGAACTTTACCTTGTTTAAATTCAGCCAGTGCTTTGGTTCGTGCTCCCTGACTTTTATTACCGTGTATCGCTGAGGCGGTAATTCCCCGTCCTTCCAATTGCTTCACAATGCGGTTGGCGCCATGTTTGGTGCGGCTAAACACCAATACTTGCTGCCAATCATTGTCCTTAATCAGACGGGTTAAAATAGGTGTTTTCTGGTTTTTATCTACCGGATATACCCACTGTTCAACCGACTCTACGGTGGTATTTGCAGGTGATACGGATATTTCTACCGGATTATGCACCAGGCCTTTCGCCAGGGTGCGGATCTCCTGGGAGAACGTTGCTGAGAACATCAGGGTTTGACGCTTGGCAGGCAAGAGTTTGATGATTCTCTTAATATCGTGGATAAAGCCCATATCCAGCATGCGATCGGCTTCATCCAAAACTAAGATTTCAAGCTGAGAAAATTTAAAGGCGTTTTGGTTATACAAGTCAATTAAGCGACCTGGCGTGGCGACTAAAATATCTACACCTTTTCTGAGCTTGAGCATCTGCGGGTTGATCCCTACACCGCCAAACACCACGGCTGAACGCAGACTGAGATCCTTGCCGTAATCCTGCACACTTTCTGCGACCTGAGCTGCGAGTTCACGGGTTGGGGTAAGGATCAAGGCTCGAATGTGATTTGCTTTAGCGTGCTGTCCATCCTGCAAAATTTGTAGAATTGGTAAGGTAAATCCCGCAGTTTTTCCGGTACCGGTTTGGGCGGCAGCCATAACATCTTTACCTTCCAGCACTGCAGGAATGGCTTGAGCCTGGATAGGTGAGGGAGTGTCATAGCCTTTAGCGTTGACGGCAGAAAGAATATTGGCGGACAGGCCTAAATCGGCAAAACTCATAGATATTTCTCGGGTGATTTTAAGTTAAATTGAAGTGTCTCTGCTTATTTTGTTAAGCAGTCTTTCGACAGGTGCGCGAGGATACAGCAAATAAGCTTAAATGGCGACGAATTATAATAAAAAAGCCGTAAGATCCAAGGATCTTACGGCTTTTTTTCCAGTCTGCAACTTCTAAATTAAGAAGTGGATCCTGGTCGGGTAGGCGCGGCAATGGCATTGTTAGATGCACTTGATACAGACGCAGTTTTACCCGATACCTTAATGGCTGGACGTGAGCTGTTGTCCAATGAGCCGATTTTCAAATCGGCAAAGTCTTCGTCAATAGATACGGGCGAAGTCATTGGCGCAGAAACAGACTGACGACTAACAGGTTTACGCACTACCTTGGGCTTACTTTCTTTCTTAGCAGGCTTTTTCTTCGGCTTTTCCAACACTATCTCTGCCGCTGCTTCGGTCTCCACTTTCGCTGCTTCAACTTTGGGTGCTGGTTCGACTTTCTCTACTTTGGCAGCAACAACTTCAGCAGCAATAAGCTCTTTGGCGGGAGCCTCTACATCAGCAATCCGTACTTTAGGGGTCTTAGCAAAATCAGTTTGTGCTCGCTCAGGGGCCGCAGAGCTTTGCTTCTCTACTACCACTGCTTCAACTTTTTGAGCCTCAACAGGCTCATCGCATTGTAGCTCATCTTGCTTTACTTCGGCTGCTTGTGCTGCAGGCTGTTGGTCCTGATTTTTACCGCGTTTTTGCCCAGCTGCCCGCGTATGTCTGGGAGTACGTCGACTTCTGGCACGACTACTATCGTCGTCTTTGGTCGTTTCGTCCGCAGCGCCGTCATTTGATGATGTTGAGGCTTCTGCGGACTCACTGACCGGTGGCGCTTCTTGTTGCACATTGACCATTGGTGTGGATTGATTCTCAACTTCATGGGAGACATTTCCGTTAACTTCAACGGCTTCTACAGGAGGGTCTGTCAAATTAACTTCTGGCTTGTCATCTATTCTTACACTGCGTCTGGTATCACGTCGCTTACGACGTTCTGCCACTTGCTCTTTTTTCTTGGCGGGCGCGGCTACCTGAGTTACCGGAGCCGTATGCTCAACAGCAGATTCAACGCTTTTTACTTCTTCACGTTGTGGTCTGCGATTATCCTCACGACGAGGCTTGCGCTCATTGTGATTGGCTGAGCGTTCGTTAGGACGAGTGCTTGACTGTTCATTTCTATTTTTATGCTCTGGCTTATCCCCACGCTTTGGTCTATCAGTACGTTCGGAGTTTCTACCCTTTCTATTGCTGTTGTGATCAGGGTGCGTATTTTGGTTGCGGCGTTGTTGCTGACCGCGACCTTTAGCATTGGTTTCTTTCCTGGGAACCGGAACCGGATCAGATTTAAACAACTGGCTTAACCAGGCTGTCGCTTTAGTGAGTAAAGAGACTTCAGTAGTGTTTGCTACCAGAGCAGACTTTTGCTCTGGAGCAATAAGGTTTTGCAGTGCCGGTTGCTCTCTTGCAGGCATCGCTGAAGTGGGTTTATCGGCATCAGTAGTGCTGGCTTCGATTAACGGCACGTTATAGCTCAAATCCTGTAAGGCTTCATCAGGACGACGTCTGGATATGGTGTAATGAGGCGTTTCCATATTCGGGTTAGGAATAATCACTAACTGCACGCTGTGACGTTTTTCAACACTACTTACCGCTGAACGTTTTTCATTCAATAGGTAGGTTGCGACGTTGACCGGCAACTGAGCTTCAATTTGCCCGGTGTTATCCTTGATGCTTTCTTCTTCCATGATCCTTAATACAGACAGACCGATAGATTCGGTGCCACGAACCGTGCCGTGACCACTGCAACGAGGGCACACGTTATGGGCTGAATCACCAAGAGAAGGACGCAGGCGCTGCCGTGACATTTCCAGCAAACCGAAACGTGAGATACGGCCGAGTTGTATACGGGCTCTGTCGTGTCTTACGGCGTCTTTTAAACGGTTTTCCACTTCCCGCTGGTGACGGATCGGGGTCATATCGATAAAATCGATAACGACCAGGCCACCCAAATCACGAAGACGTAGTTGTCTGGCAACTTCGTCAGCAGCTTCTAAGTTCGTGTTAAACGCTGTTTCTTCAATATCACTGCCTTTAGTTGCCCGGGCTGAGTTGACATCAATAGAGGTTAAAGCTTCAGTCGGATCGATAACAATTGAGCCACCAGAGGGCAGTCTGACTTCCCGCTGAAACGCCGATTCGATTTGGCTTTCTATCTGATAGTGGCTAAAAAGTGGAACGTCACCACTGTATAATTTCACACGGTTGGCAAAGTCAGGACGCATTTGCTCAACATGTTTACGTGCACGCTCGTGAACACTGGCTTTATCAATTAGTATTTCACCAATATCCTTGCGTAAATAGTCACGCAGAGCGCGAACCACTACGTCACTTTCCTGATGGATCAAAAACGGGGCTGGCTTTGACTCTGAACTTTCTTTAATTCGTGCCCAACCAGATACCAGGTAATCTAAATCGAAGGCCAACTCTTCTGATGACTTGCCAACACCAGCCGTACGGACAATAAGTCCCATACCGTCTGGTAAGTCCAATCCACTGAGAGCTTGTTTGAGTTCGGTGCGCTCATCACCTTCGATACGACGGGAAATTCCACCGGCGCGAGGGTTGTTGGGCATCAAAACTAAATAACTACCGGCTAAACTAATAAAGGTGGTTAGCGCTGCGCCTTTTTGGCTACGCTCTTCTTTATCAATTTGTACAATTACTTGTTGGCCTTCTCTGATCACTTCCTTGATATTAGGACGACCTTCAAATTTATAGCCTGGTGGGAAATAGGTGCGGGCAATCTCTTTAAGTGGAAGAAAACCATGACGGTCAGCGCCATAATCAACAAAAGCCGCTTCTAAACTGGGTTCTACGCGGGTGATGGTGCCTTTATATATATTGGCCTTTTTCTGCTCATGACCGGCACTTTCAATATCCAAATCATAAAGCTTCTGACCATCAACTAGTGCAACACGCAACTCTTCTTGCTGTGTGCCATTGATCAACATTCTTTTCATTCTATTTTACTCGGTGGTGTACCGACCGCCATTGATGAAAGACTTGCAGTGAATGTAGACAAATTTTACATGCAGCCTCACGGCTGTATTATTCTAACGTTAAGTTTTATCGCTTAAGTGTTACATTAAGTGCTAGTTAATGCATTGATTTTTAAACACTTTCCCAATTTTTGGGGTTAGGTACAGCGTATTATCTAACTTATTTACTTTTCTTAAAACGCTCTAATATTCGGTATTTACACAACCATTTAATGTGTTTTATAAGGCCAAATATGTTGTCAATTCAATTCAATTACATTCTTTACATCTATTGCGATCATAAAGGTTAATTTATCGCTGATGTTTGGGTTCTGTTTTACCTAACATACGAAAAGTTACTCACTTCGCAGTTGGTAGGGCAATTTGTTAAAAACGATATTTTATCGCATTTTGCTACCAGAACGGACAATCACATCTGTTTGTTACAGCTCATTTGTTTAATAACTGTTAACCGAAACATTATCACACTAAAGAAGCGATGCTGGCAAGAGATTAAAATTCTACTCAATTATCCATGCAATTCAGTTACAATGCGCGGCTTATGGCAGATATAACATTTGAAAAAGTACAATTTATTGACATCGATCCTGACCTGGAAGGGCAAAGGATAGATAATTTTTTGCGCACTTTGTTAAGAGGAGTGCCGAAAAGCCTTATTTATCGCATTTTACGTAAGGGCGAGGTCAGAGTTAATAAAAAACGGGTGAAACCTGAGTATAAGTTGCAGCCTAATGACCAAATACGGCTGCCGCCAATACGCGTGTCAGAACCAACAGCGGGGCCCTCTACCAAGTTAGATAAAGTGGCGAGCCTTGAATCACATATTTTGTATGAAGATGAGTTACTGATCGTGCTCAATAAACCTTCTGGCATGGCGGTTCATGGAGGTAGCGGATTGAGCTTTGGTGTGATCGAAGCACTACGAGCATTGCGCCCTACTCAGAAGTTTTTGGAGCTGGTACACAGATTGGATAGAGACACCTCAGGTTGTTTGCTGATTGCCAAGAAGCGTTCCGCTCTAAAGAATTTGCATGAGCAGCTTAGGGATAAAAAATTCGACAAACGCTATCACGCATTAGTATGCGGAGAATGGCCAGCCAATCGATTTAAAGTAAAAGCGCCCCTGCTCAAAAACACCCTGAAGTCAGGGGAACGTATGGTGATGGTGCAGGACGAGGGCAAACCCTCAGAAACCCGTTTTCGTATTCTTGAACAGTTTAAAGATGCCACCTTGGTAGAAGCATCACCTATCACCGGCCGTACTCATCAAATAAGGGTGCATTGTTTACATGCCGGCCATCCTATTGCCTGTGATGATAAATACGGTGATGCCGACTTTAGTTTGCGGATGCAAAAAATTTCTTTAAAACGTCTTTTTCTACACGCCCGCTCACTGGCGTTTATTCATCCCGCAACTGAAGAGAGGGTTAGCTTTAATGCTCCTTTGGATAAGCAACTTAGTTATGCGCTTAAAAGGTTGAAAGATGAAGTATAAGCTGATCATTTTTGATTGGGACGGTACGCTGATGGACTCCGTTGGCAAAATTGTTGGAAGCATACAAGTCGCAGCAAGGACCCTGGAATTGTCGGTACCCAGTGTGGAAAAGGCTAGAAATGTAATCGGCCTAAGTCTTGGCCCTGCACTAAGGCAATTATTCGATATAAAGAATGAACTGGATGTGGAGCTTCTGGTTAAAGCCTATAAGGATGCATTTGTGGGCCATGTTGAAACATCAAGCCCTTTATTTGATGGCGCATTAGCCCTATTGGAAACGCTGAAGGCTCGAGGACATTTATTAGCCGTGGCGACTGGAAAGGGGCGGCGGGGCCTACAAAGTGCATGGCAAGATACGCAAACAGCCCATTACTTCCGCACCTCCCGCTGTGCTGATGACGCCCAATCAAAGCCTTCGCCGGATATGTTGCAGCAAATACTGCAAGAATTGTCATTGGCACCCCAACAAGCCCTGATGATAGGGGATACCAGTTACGATATGGCGATGGCTGAAGCTATTGGTATGGATAGAGTAGGGGTGAGCTTTGGTGTACATAACGCCAATCAGCTTAATAAACATAAACCTTTGGGCATTATCGATAAATTAGCAGAACTGCCCGCTTATTTATAATGTTCCATTTCAATATGTGCAAATAGGTCTATTCCCAGTTCAGTAAATAATTCGGTTAGACCTATCAATGGCAAACCCACCAGAGTATTCGGATCCCGTCCCTTGAGTGCGCTAAATAGCATAATGCCCAAACCCTCGCTCTTAAAGCTCCCGGCACAATCATAAGGTTGTTCTGCATGTAAGTAGCTAGCAATCTGTTGGTCGCTAAGAGATTTAAAGGTCACCACAAAATCTTCCACCGTTGAGTGGCAAGTGTTGCTGCTGGTATCAAATAAACATAGGCCCGTATGAAAGGTGACGGCTTGTCCACTGGCTGCTTTCAGTTGGGCAAAGGCACGTTCATAGTTGCCGGGCTTGCCGAGGATCTTGCCATTGAGACTTGCTACTTGGTCTGAACCAATGACGTAGGCCTTGGCAATTCCGGTACCAACGACCTGGGCCTTGGCCCGAGCAAGGCGTTCAACCAGTTGCCTAGGTTGCTCGCCCTGTAGAGGGGTTTCATCCACGTTTGGACTGCGCCAAGTAAAGGGGATTTTGAGTTTTTCCAGCAATATTTTTCGGTACGGCGAAGTAGACGCCAAAATTAAATTCATAAAGTTATCGATCTAGAGTTAGGGTCTATTGACCTTTGTTGTGTGTCTTTGCCGCATTTTGTGGGCCATTTCTGCTCTGCAATACAGAGCGAGTGTGGTTATTCTACATTAACGAGGGATTAAGCAGTAGCTTTGGCACACACGCGCTGTCCGAAGAGTCTGCCTAATTACGTTCTGGTTCTTTTGTTGAATTTTGACTTAGCACCACAGCTTTAGGCTTAAAAACCAGTGCAGCGAGCAAAACCCGTTTAGACAGAACAAAATTAATGCAGCAAAGCTCAACAGACCCTAGCCAAAGTAAGTAAATCAAAGCATAATTCAGGGTAATGATACGCCAAAGGGCGACACCCCCACACTAGACTCTCACTATTAGGAGTGATTTTTCTTTGACTAAACCCCTATTTGCCTATAACATGCGCGCGCTATGCAGAAAGTGAAACTGCCCAAGAAGCTTGACCCTGTCAAAAGTGCGACAATATGCTCCGATTATCGAGGTGTGATGTTAACCGCTGATATGCCAAGACTGCTTGAAGCAGTAGCTGATATTGCCGATGAAATTGACATTGATCTTAAGTTTAATAAAGACGAGCAGGGTCGAACTTATTTTCAAGGCCATATGACATCTTCAGCTTCACTTATGTGTCAGAGATGTAATAACGTCTTTGCTCATCAAATTGATGTGTCGTTTTGCCTCAGTCCTGTGCAGGGTACTGAAGGTGATGATGCTGATGAGCTACCGGACGCTTACGAACCGGTTGAGGTCGATGACCAAGGAGAAATCAACTTGCTGCAGACGTTTGAAGACGAGCTGAGTTTATCGTTGCCTATTGTAGCCCTTCATGCAGAGGAGGATTGCAGCGTGAAACGCGATGAAATGAGTTATGGAGTAATTGAACCGGCCGATGAGCGCCCAAACCCCTTCGCGGTTTTGAAAGAACTTAAGCGAGACTAGGAGCACAGTAATGGCAGTACAAAAGAGTCGTAAAACCCGTTCAAGACGTGGTATGCGTCGTTCACACGATGCATTAAGCACAACAACCTTGTCCGTAGATTCAACGTCAGGTGAGACGCACATTCGTCATAACGTGACTGCTGATGGTTACTATAGAGGCAAAAAAGTTCTCTCACTATAAACTGAGAAAATTTTGAGCCGTCTAACCTTAGCGTTAGATATTATGGGGGGCGATAACGGCCCCCATATCATCCTTTCGTCAGCCCTTAGCGCGCTGCAACAGTATCCCCAATTAAATCTCATCGTATGTGGCGAGCAGCCAATCATGCAAGCTTGGTTTGAGCAATTACCAGCTGAATTTTATCCCCGTATTGAATTATCTGCATGCACTCAAACCGTGTTGATGGACGAGCGTCCCACATCCGTCCTGCGCAGTAAAAAAGATTCCTCCATGCGGCGGGTGCTTGAACTGG
>JAWUXW010000121.1:0-7950 GCA_034111125.1 Paraglaciecola sp. | reverse complement strand
TTTCCGTTTAAAAAATAGGTTAAAGGATGCCGTACTGCGCCGAGTAACATCCCTTTGCATCAACAACAATACGATCTCTCCACAGAGTATTTTTCTGTCCACCGGTGACAAATTTAAGATATCCCTGGAACAGCTTGAATTGTCAGCAGGGATAGGCTTTTCTTTGGGTGCTGAGCTGGATTTTTGTATTACCGACCTTTCTCCTACTTCTGCAAGCCCTCTCACTCTGGACATGCACCTAGTTGTCGACCCCTTTGCTAGTCTGCACCTAAATGTTCAAGATGAAATTAAGGATGAGACCGCGAACGATGAGGGCCTTCCCCGTAAACCCGGTGATGATTTAACCCCTAAGATTGTCAGCGCAAGACAGGATTATGTGCATGAAATTACCGGGGCGTCGCCAAAAACCGTATTTAATTACACCCTAGACACCAAGGCTATTAAAGGAAACATTGAGCATTTCATCGGTGCCGCTCAGGTTCCGATAGGCATAGCCGGGCCCATAAAGGTCAATGGTGAGCATGCTCAGGGAGACTTTCTGATCCCAATGGCAACCACAGAGGGCACATTGGTAGCCTCATACAATCGTGGCATGAAATTGCTCAATATGAATGGGGGAGTTACCGCCACAGTAGTCGGTGACGGCATGCAGCGTGCCCCGGTATTTATATTCGACAACGCCAGACAAGCCCGGGCCTGTGTCGTGTGGCTGGACCACCACTGTGCGCAGATCAAACAAGCGGCCGATGCCAGTGATCCCCACGTTAGCCTTAGCTATATTGATCATATTATATCTAATAAATTTGCCTATCTACGATTCAATTTCACCACTGGCGACGCAGCAGGTCAGAATATGGTTGGGCGGGCGACATATGTCGCGTGCAGCTGGGTTTTGACTCGTTATCAGGGCGTTAAAAACTTCTTTTTGGAATCTAACCTTGCAAGCGACAAGAAGAGCTCACAAATCAACATCATGCGTACCAGAGGAAAAAGAGTCACCGCGGAAGCAACCATCAGCAAGGAGGATCTGCGCCGAGTCATGCGTGTGGAGCCCAAACAAATCGATTTTCATGGCCGGGTCTCTGCGGTAGGGTCATTTTTGGCCGGTACCACGAATACCGGCCTGCATTCCGCCAATGGTATTACCGCCATGTTTATTGCCACCGGCCAGGATGTCGCCAATGTGTCGGAATCTTCGGCGGCCATTTTATATTCAGAAGTCGATCAAAATGGCGACTTGTACCTATCATTAACCATACCGGCACTCATTGTCGCGACCTGTGGTGGCGGCACAGGGTTAAGCACTCAGCGAGAGTGCCTGGAAATGATCGATTGCTTTGGCACTAACAAGGTAAAAAAATTTGCAGAAATTGTCGCGTCCGTGGTGTTGGCCGGAGAAATATCTTTAGCCTGTGCCATCTCATCCTTAGATTGGGTAACCTCTCACGAGGAATATGGGCGAAACTAGATGCAAGACCATGTTTATCCTAAGTTTTTTGTTGTATCACGCCGACATTTTAATCGGCTTGGCCTGTTGTAAAATTTCCATTTTTGGAGCCCGTTGGCTCAGCATATCCCTGGTTATCAATACTATCCCATCTTTGCTGATCCGGAATCCTCTGGCCATGTCCTGCTCCTGGTCTATACCTATTTCCATACCATCTGGAATTTTACAGCCACTGTCTATAATCGCGCGATTGATTTTCACATGGCGGCCAATATCCACTTGGGGTAAGACAACAGCTTGATGAACCCGACTGTAAGAGCCCACATGCACGTCCGAAAATAATAAGGAATGGCTGACTTCAGCGCCGGAAACAATGCAGCCACCGGCTATGGTTGAATCAACGGCAAAGCCTCGACGAACTTCATCATTAAACACAAACTTGGCCGGCGGAGACTGTTGTTGGTGAGTCCAGATTGGCCAGTCTTTATCGTATATATTGAGCTGCGGTGTCACTGCCACCAAATCCATATTGGCCTGCCAAAATGAATCCAGAGTGCCAACATCGCGCCAATAGGGCTGCTCGTTATTTTCACAATCACGAAACCTAAAGGCATGTATTTGGTTATTTCCTATGGCTGCGGGAATTATGTCTTTACCGAAGTCATGTTCTGATTCAGGGTTTTGGGCGTCTGCCAGCAACTGTTCAATTAAAAACTCGGTGTTAAACACATAGTTACCCATCGATGCCAAAGTAAAACCCGGTTTATCCTCCAGGGGACAAGGTTCATCAGGTTTTTCATGAAAATCGGTGATGCGGTTGTGCTCATCAACACACATTACACCGAAGGAACCTGCGGCGTCCGGTATTGGCACTTCGATGCAGGACACAGTCATATCGGCCCCGGCTTGCACATGCTCAACCAGCATGTCTCCGTAATCCATCTTGTAAATGTGGTCGCCAGCCAGAACGACGACATACTTTGGCGCGTGCTCACGAATAAATTCGATATTCTGATATAGAGCATCTGCCGTTCCTTCATACCAGCTTGACGAATACTGTTGAGAGGCTGGCAGTAATTCAACAAACTCCCCAAGATCCCGATTCAGATGGCCCCAACCTCTGGCCAGATGCCGGATCAATGAATAGGCTTTGTATTGAGTCATCACGCCTATTTGTCGAATACCGGAATTCACGCAATTTGAAAGTGGAAAGTCTATTACTCTAAACTTGCCGCCAAAATGTAAGGCTGGCTTTGCCCGAGACTGGGTAAGTTCACATAAGCGACTGCCCTTTCCTCCCGCGAGAATAAGCGCGAGTGTGTTGCGGGTTAGCTGGCAAACGTAACGTGAATTTGAGGGTACCATTTGAC
Source organism: Paraglaciecola sp. (assembly GCA_034111125.1). Taxonomy (GTDB): domain Bacteria; phylum Pseudomonadota; class Gammaproteobacteria; order Enterobacterales; family Alteromonadaceae; genus Paraglaciecola. The sequence goes on along the minus strand of JAWUXW010000121.1, from coordinate 5,133 downwards.
CCACCTCCTGAAGAGATTATGCTTAATACAATAAAGTACTGGATTACACCTTCACTGCTAACACGTCACATTTGACGCCGTGCAGCACACCATTTGCAGTGGAGCCAAGTAATAATTTAAGGCCGCTTTTCCCCTGGGTACCGATGACAATCAGATCCGCCTCAATCTCCTTAGCCACACTATGGATTTCGTCCGCTGGGGCCCCCACATCGGAATATATTTGATTGGCAGGAATACCATGAGTTTCAGCTAATTTCTTTAGTTTTAGCTCCGCCTGCTGACGAATTTCACTAACGAAGTCCCCGCCAAATGCGGCACCATAGGGCTCAAAATATACGTGAGGAAGGGTTACATAAATCAGCCTCAGATCTGCTGCTTTGTTGGCCATATTCAGGGCCTTGTTAAGCACCAACTCGTATGATGAATAAATATCTATTGCGGCTAAAATTTTTTTATAATCATGCATCAATATTCTCGCTTATAAGTAAGGTTGTGCCATGACGGGTTATCTTTCGTATTTACATCGGAGGTAAAACTTATATCAACAATGCCGTAAGTGTCTGTTCAAAAAAGCAGAACTGGCTGCGTACTATATTGACGGACCTGCCCTGTGCAACAATTAGAATGGATATGGCAAGGAGCATCTTGATCCATATCAAACAAGGTACCTTTGTATCACTAAGGATGAGCGCCTAAGCTGCAAAGACTGGCCTTCGCTGTTATTTTGCTCATGCTTAAAATCAATACATGATATTTCCAAGCACTTTATTCCGAAGCAAGTTTAAGTAGTTGTTTACAGTCGCAGGGATTTAGAGAGAAAATGCGCAAAAACAGGGAACAACTCGCAATGACTCAACCTTCCATTTTCTGGCACGATTATGAAACCTGGGGCGCCAACCCTCAGAAGGATCTGCCTTGCCAGTTTGCTGGCGTGCGAACAGATATGGATATGAACATTATCGATAAACCCTTAATGATCTATAGCCAAATCCCAAGTGACTACTTGCCTGTTCCTGAAGCGTGCTTGATTACCGGCATTACTCCCCAGTTAACTTTGCGCGATGGCATGGTTGAAGCAGATTTCATTCACAAAATTCACCAGCAATTTTCCAAAGCAAACACCTGCGTTGCGGGCTACAACAATATTAGATTTGATGATGAGATAAGCCGATATACTTTGTATCGTAACTTTTATGAACCCTATGGCCGTGAATGGCAGCAGGGTAATAGCCGCTGGGACATCATCGATATGATGAGAGCTTGTTATGCATTGCGCCCCGAAGGTATTAAGTGGCCGATAAATGACAAAGGTTTACCAAGCTTTAAATTGCAAGATTTGACCGCGGCAAATGATATCCAACACCAAGATGCCCACGATGCCATGTCGGATGTATACGCCACTATAGCGGTTGCAAAACTGATTAAAAATGCTCAACCCAAGTTGTTCAGTTTTCTGTTCAATTTGCGTTTTAAGGCTAAGGTAGCTGAGCTTATTGACCTAAATAACATGACTCCACTGGTGCATGTGTCATCGAAAATTTCAGCCGAACAAGGTTGCTGCACATGGATCACGCCGATTTGCATGCACCCTGACAACAAAAATGCGGTGATTGTATTGAATTTGGCATTGTCACCGGAGCCCTTGTTGTCGATGTCTGCACAGGAGTTAGTTGAAAAGCTTTACCGCCCAAATGCCATGCTTGCTGAAGGCGAGCAAAGGCTTCCGATCAAGTTGATACATCTAAACAAATGTCCCGTTATAGCGCCGGCAAAAACCCTGACAGAAGAAAACGCCTCAAGATTAGGAATCGATAGGGCACAGTGTCTACAGAATCTTACTCTGATTAAGCAGCACCCTGAAATCAAACAAAAATTATTGAAAATGTATACCCGTACAGAGCAACGAAAAGAGCTTGATCCCGAACATGCCCTCTATTCCGGGGGTTTTTTTTCTGACACGGATCGCAAATTAATCGACCAAGTCAGAAACGCTAACGAGCAGGAACTAACTGAATTGTCTTTGCCTTTTAACGATCCGCGCCTGACTACTTTGTTATTTCGTTACAAGGCGAGAAATTATCCACAAACACTAAATGCTGCCGAAGTAGACCGCTGGCAGCAGTATCGGAAATTCAGACTATTGGAGGCCGATTCCCCGGCTAGTATTAAACTACCTGAATATTTGCAACAACTAGAGGATTTAAGCAACTTACATCGGCAAAACCCGCAGAAATTAGCTATTTTAAAAGCCCTTTACAATTACGCACAAGACTTATGAACTAATTCTTTCATACAATTGTAAAATTGTCCGATACTACTATTGTTAATACGGTTTATTCGGTAGTCTTACCTAATAAAAAATTTTATAGTGTTAGCATATAAATTAGGTGATTGAAATGCAGGGTATAACCCTAAAAGTCGATGAGAAAGACATTTATCTTGATTTGACTATTGAGCCGGCTCTAATTGAAATAAAACTTGATGTCAAAACCGTCTTGGAGATCATCAACAAAAGTGAATTTAAGCACTTCTTTATTTTCGAGAAAAATATCCTGGAAGCGCTGAAAAACTATAAAACTGCCGCTAAAAATAATTCAAGCACAGTAGTCCTTGAGCGCATTGGTGAAAGACGCCATACAGAAGCCAAATGCAGAATTGTTGAGGGCGACCTTTCTGCCACCATGGTCATCACCTGCGGGTATGCAGGCAAAACCCCAAGTCTAATGACCCTCAAAAATACCGCAAAAAAAGCGGGCATAGCCCGTGGACTTGGGCATAAAAGGCTATCACTCCTGCTAGCAAAAATAAAAAATGCCGCACCAGGTGAAATTTTTGAGGAAGTCATTGCCCGTGGTTTGCCACCTCGTAACGGCCGCTCATCGAAATTAAAGCCATTGGTACAAAACGCCTTAGAACGAATATTGCGGCCGCAAAGCTCAGGTAATACATCCGTAGACATGCGTGATCTTGGGGACATAATATGTGTCAAGGAAGCTACAGAGTTACTCCGTCGCATGCCACCTACAAAGGGGCGAACCGGCTACACGGTGACGGGAGTTACCCTTGTGGCAAAACCCGGAGAATGGATCAAGTTTAAGAACGGCGAAGGGACAGTGGTCAGCCCCAATGACGAAAACTTACTACTGGCAAACATCTCAGGTATGCCTAAGTTTAAAGATCAGAAAATGTGGGTGGACGATACCTTTATTTGTAAAGGGGTAAACGTTGGGTCCGGCAATGTTAAGTATGACGGAGCAGTATTAGTAAACGGTGATGTAACTGAAAAAATGAGTATAGAAGCCACTGGCGATGTCACCATCAACGGCTTTGTCGAGTCTGCATCAATCAAAGCTGGCGGAAATATTATCATTACCGAAGGCGCTATGGGCAAGGTTAATGACAGCAATACCGTATACAGTACCACCCTAAATGCCAGAGGCAGCATTCATGTGCAGCATGGACAAGGTCTGGATATAAGCTGCAATGGAAATGTCACCATTGGCCGCCAACTTGCCTACAGCCGTATAGTCTGCCGCGGCGAAATCACGGTCGGCCCGGTTGATAAGCCTAACGGTAATTTATTTGCCTGTAGCATAAAAAGCCATAGCAAAATTAACGCAGGTACCTTGGGCGCAGTGTCGGGCAGCAATCTAGCTATCGATTTTAGTGACGGTTTCAATAGCCTACTGGAGCGCAAAGACACCTTAGATGAACTTCTCAGACAAATTAAGCAGAACTACGCTCGCCATAAAGATCGTATGAATATCATCGCCTCAAAATTTGTACCAAAGGACATGATAAAACGGGTCAACGAAGCTAAAGAACTGTTTGAAGACGAAACCCAATTATTAGAATGGCTAGAAGGCAAGGCACTGGAAATGAAAAATGCCAAGCAGCAGTATCAACAAGATATTATGCTTGTGGCTACTAAGCGGATTTACCCTGGCGTCGTAGTAAAGCTCAATAACCGCACCTGGCGAGCAGAACGGGAATATGACAGAGCAAAAATCTTTTTTCATGACCATCAATGGAATTACGAACCTTTAATATAAAGACGGCGACCTAAGGTCGCCTTAGTAATCCGCTTTTAAGTCATTCGAGATAATAGACTAGAAGTATCCCAGCGCCCTCCTCCGGCTTTTTGCACCTCCCCATAAAACTGATCGACCAGGGATGTTAAGGGCAGTGTACTGCCATTCTTTCGTGCCTCGTCAAGGGCAATATGCAAATCTTTACGCATCCAGTCGACTGCGAAACCAAAGTCATATTGATCTTTGAGCATGCTTTGATAACGATTTTCCATTTGCCAGGACTGGGCGGCACCTTTTGATATCACCTCGACAACAGCTTCGCAATCCAGACCTGCATTCTGGCCAAAGTGCAACGCTTCAGCAAGCCCTTGCACCACTCCGGCAATGCATATTTGATTCATCATTTTTGCCAATTGTCCGCTACCAGCCGGCCCTAATAATTGACTGAATTTGGCGTAGGCGTCGATCACACCTTCAACTCTGGCATAATCCTCAGCTTTTCCGCCGAGCATAATAGTCAATTGACCCTTCTCAGCCCCTGCCTGCCCGCCTGATACTGGCGCATCAAGAAAGGCCACTCCCATATCACAATAGGCTTTGTCTAATTCCCGGGCGATATCAGCCGAGGCAGTAGTATGGTCGACCACTATCTTACCCGGCTCTAGTCCGGATACTGCGCCGTTTTCACCGAGCATCACTGAACGCAGGTCGTTATCGTTGCCCACACACACAAAGATGATGTCCGCATTTTTTGCCACCTCAGCGGGGCTGTGAGCAATCGTACCTTGGTACTCTTGCAACCATTGCTGAGCTTTGCTGGTAGTGCGGTTATACACTGTTACATTGTGGCCTGCCGTCGACAAATGGCCAGCCATCGGATATCCCATCACGCCCAAACCAATAAATCCTACATTTTGCCCCATAAATTCTCCTTAAACACTTGATTGATTACCCAAAAATGACATCATATACCCAAGTTACTTGTTGACACTTAGCAAAAGGACATTCAATGTCGAATACCATATACCAGTTTGATGTTACCTTAAATAATGGCCAGCAACAGAGCCTGAAGGACTTCGAAGGCAAAGTTTTATTAATTGTT
>JAWUXW010000120.1:0-12159 GCA_034111125.1 Paraglaciecola sp. | reverse complement strand
GAGGGTGACGTTTTAAAGAGTCGAATTCAAGATGTCTGTGAATATTGGTCGATTAATACAAGTACAAATACCATCAAAAAAATTGATCCACTGTTAAACCTGAAATGTAAGTAAGTATTAAACACAGATGCTTACAAAAAGCCCTAGCTAACCACTAGGGCTTTTTGGTTTTTAATGCGCGGCTTGTTGAATCACCGTATCTAACATTTCCATCACAAACGTCTGTTTAGCCTTGGGTAGTTGGCTAATCTGTTCAACTTGTTTTAGTAGCTTAGGGGCTGGCCCCCGTTTCTTATCGTCAGTACGAGCTATCCCAATTAGCTCTTCCACGGATACCGCTAGAACCTCTGTCAATGTTGGCAGCATGGACGATGGCACCTTCCTGCGCCCAGCTTCAAATGCCTGCATGAAGGAAAAGAAAAGGGGTCAAGTCATTTGATCATTAAAACTTTCAATAAAGGGTAAAACTATTGATGCGCTATTACTTGACTATGCGGTTTTATCAAACGCTATTTAGAATAAGTGAGAATAAGGTTTGCCATAGAACCCGATCCTGAAAACATATTTTTAGAAAGAACAGGGCTGGCGCTGACGCCTGATCGTCTTAGCCGTTTAGTCGCCAAATACATAAAACAAGCAGACCTTGGTAAGACGGGTAGCTGCCATTTATTTCGACATACCGTGGCCACCTTGATGCTGGATAATGGGGCTGACATCCGATTTATCCAGCAAATGCTGGGGCATGCCAGCATTGGAACCACCGAAATCTATACACACGTCAGCATTGTAAAACTTAAACAAATCCATGAATTGACCCATCCGAGCCAGCTGCATCAGGTGAGTAAGGAGGATGAGCCAGAAGCGACAGAAGAAGAGCTGCTGGCGACATTGGATGTTGAATCTGAGGAAGACAGCGATATCTAAATAAGCTATAGTAAGGTTCTACTGGAATCTTGGAGAACCGCCATGCCTTTGAAAGCGACTTCAGTTCGTTTGGATGATGAAACACTACAGCGTGTCGGCCAAATGGCTGAAGCAATGGATAGGCCTAGAGCTTGGCTGATGGCGCATGCAATTAAGCAATATGTTGAACGCGAAGAATGGTTTGTTAGCGAAGTAGAGAAAGGGATTCAAGCCGCTGATGAAGGCCGTTTAATGGCCCATGCAGATGTGAAAGCCAGATGGGAAGCTAAGCGTGCAGCTAAACTGGACTGATTTAGCTGTTGCTGATCTTGATAATATTGAAGTCTATATTGCTGAGGAAAATAGCCCTCAAGTAGCTGTAGATGTTGTATTGCGGGTCATTGATTCCACTGAAATGATCTTGTCAGATCACCCTAAAGCTGGACGGGTGGGGCGAGTAAAAGGAACTCGTGAATTAGTCATAAATGGCATTCCCTTTATTGCTATATACCGGCAACCAAGAGGTGAAAATCAATTGCAAATTCTGCGTGTATTGCATGATGCCCAGCAGTGGCCACCGGAAAAGTAACCTAAAAATACAAGCAATAATGTACCCGAGAATAAATCACTCCGTAGCGAGCTTGCATAGTGTTGCGGCCCGTTCCCTCCAGTACTTGTCATGGACTTTGCAGAGAATACGCAAAGCCCACGCCAAGCACTTCCAGTCTCTAAGCGCTCAGTTTCCATAGCCCTTAGCCCTGCGCGCACCTTGCCCAGCGCACTTCAGATGGGCTGTATTCCGTTCTGCCTTTAGCTGCTAAAAGCTGCACCTAAAGCCTGCCACTGCATACCTCCCACCTTCCGCCGCGCTGCCCCGTTGGGCCACAAAAAGCCGTGGCCCAATAGCACCTGATCGGTGCTAGTACTTGCTAAAAGACAGCAGCTAAAAGCAAAAGAATAGCGTTGTACGTGGGTGCGTAGCATTACCTGCGGGAGTGCCTCAACTTTTACCCAGCACCGAGTGTCGCAGGTGCCCCCTACGGTAGTCAGATTGCGCAAAAAGACGCGCAACCTGTCTACCCTCGGCGGCTTCGCTGGGGGTCAAAAGTGCGTCAGGGATTTTTTTTGTTATAGTGAGTGCATGTCGGGCCAAAGTGGCTTTAATGCCTTGATGGTGCTGGGGAAAAATAGAAGCTAGGTACGATGTTGTGTCAGGTGCATGCATCTGCTGAAAAGGGAATCTCTACCGAAAACTGGTTCTGGCCAGGTAAACATAAATATACTAATGTATCTTCTGCTGTATGCTCAGCAGCGGCTAAAGGCTTATGTGCTATCATCAATATTTTGAATAAAAATGGTGCTCATCCAAATCAAGATAAACCATTTATTCCAGGTCAGCCCTATACGGCGGATGCCGATATCCCAGGCCCATTTGGAAAAGATCCAATTAATACCTATGCTATTTATAATTCCAGTGGAAATCAGGTTGGACTTAGAAATGTGACTTTACCCACCACTTCGGTGCCCGGCTCCGGGGTTTGAGCCGGTGCCAAGTCGCTGACAAACAGGCTGCTTTGCGCCGGATTATCAATTAGTTGTTTTTCAGACTTACGTCCAAATAACTGGCGTTTGAACCAGTCAAGCTGTTGCTCAAGTACCATCACGCGCTCTGATAACTGCACATTTTGAATGTGCACAGAAGTCATATCTGGCGTGATGTTTAAGGGTGTTTTCATGTCCCAAAGTATAACAAATTCAGTCAGTTGAGTCGCTTGTTTTGTTTGTCTTTTCGCCAATAAATACCATCAATCAGGCACTGTAGCTGAGCGCTATTTAATGCCTGTTTCTTACCTTCATCGTAGGCTCTGGCAAAGGTGCCTTTCTCCAGCCGTTTACTCCACAAACAGTAGCCGCCCTGATGGTAATACAAGACTTTTATCTGCGTACGGCGCCGATTGATAAAGACAAACCAGTCTCCCAACTGTGCCCGCATACCCAACTGGCTTTGCACCAGGGCGGCCAAACCGTCAAACTGTTTACGCATATCCGTCACAGCGGTATAAAGCCAGATATGCCCTGCTGCGCAGGGAAGCATCAGGCCGTTGAGTTCATGCGAAGCGTCACACCACCTGGCAATAGCAGTTCAATCTGCCATTCACCGGTGTGACCCGGTATATCGGTAACGGGGAGCGAGAGCCAATCAGCTGCACTGTCATTTTCTGACTCCGCTGACAACTTTTTACGCCATTGATAAAAACCCGAAACATTGAGATGTTGTTGCTGACAATAGTCATGAACGGTCAATCCGCTGTCAGGTTGTTCGTTGATAAGTTGTTGCCACTGCTTACGAGTACGTCTGGTTTTGATCATTGATATGTGCTCCTGAAAATGAAAATCAATGACGGGTATTTTACGCTTGCAATAGCATGGGGGAAGACGTCCCAAAATGATCGCTTACTATCAAAGAACCGTGGGTGAAATCGAGCAGATCATCAAGCTAGTTGAGCAAGAAATGGCAATATAAGTAAGGTATTTGTTTTTAGCCAAATAGTCATGCTCTAAATTTTTGTGGTCAGAATGAGTTTTTATTAAATGTATGCCCTACGCGGAAAACCATAAGTCGTGCTCTGTCAATCATTTAATAACTGTCTAGGAGCTTAAACTCCGTCCATTAATTATCTCACTTGATCACAAAATTCATCCTGCTTAAAAGCAGTTTTTAGTGCCATTGGATCGCAACTTGCCTTATCCTATGAGGTATACCTTGGCAAGAAAAAGTGACTTAATTCTTTTCGATGATTAAATTGACTAAAAAGAAAAGAAAGGGTTCGGGCGCGACCAGGCTTAGCCAGGTTGCTCAGGTACACATGCGCTGTCGTTGTGGCGGTGAGCCGACAAAACCGGAGTTGGTAGCCGATTGCAGTAATCGCTGGATTATTCGCTGTCAGATTGAGCGGTGTTGTGCCCGAAATACTGGCCAGGGTTTAAGTGACACGATTCAAGGTTGGAATCGCTTATGCACGCATTTCTATCGTTAAACGCTACATCAGTGAACAAATAGTCGTTTTACTGCGTATTTATAGCAAATGTATGTTTTTATCACCATTGAGCGCTGCAAAAGACTGGGATTTGTGTGATATTTCCTTTCTACAAGTTTGCTAAATTCGACTCTTTTTTAGGGGCACTTGTTTGATTAAATTGTTGTTGGTTGATGACCATGAATTGGTTAGAACAGGGATCAGGCGCATATTGGAAGATGTACAAGATTTCACGGTAATAGGCGAGGCCATGACCGGCGAAGCTGCGGTTAAGTTTTGTCGCAAGCATAACCCGGAAGTTGTGTTAATGGATATGAGTATGCCGGGAATAGGGGGCTTGGAAGCCACCAAGCAGATTTTACATTTTACCGACTGCACCAGAGTTATTGTGCTGTCAGTGCATAAAGAAAACCCAATCCCGGCTAGAGTGATGCAGATGGGGGCGTTTGGTTATCTGACCAAAGACTCGGATCCCGCAGAAATGATCCGTGCTATTCGTAAAGTGGCTGCCGGGCAAAAGTATGTATCCCCTGATATTGCTCAGCAAATAGCCATCGGCCAGCTTGATTTTACCGAGGGCAATCCCTTCGAACAGCTTTCGGAGCGGGAATTGGAAATTACCTTGTTATTAACCAAGGGTGCTAAGGTTCCGGATATAGCGACTTCGCTTAATATCAGTGCAAAAACTGTCAACACCTACAGGTATAGGATGTTTGGTAAATTGAATGTCAGTAGCGATGTGGAACTAACCCATTTAGCGCTGCGTCATAAGTTGATAAATTCAGAGCAGTTTTAATCCACTATTGATGACTATTCCTGAAACGTTTGACTGCGCAGCATTTTTAAAAAACCTCACCAACCAACCCGGCGTATATCGCATGTACAATCACAATCAGGATGTGATTTATGTAGGTAAGGCCAAAAAATTGAAGAAGCGTGTAGCCAGTTATTTCCGCGCAACTGTAGATAGTATTAAGACTCGCTCTTTGGTTAAGCAAATTATCAGCATGGATGTCACGGTGGTGCATAGCGAAGCAGAAGCCTTCATCCTCGAAAACAATTATATCAAAAAGTATAAGCCCCGTTATAACGTGCTGCTTAGAGATGATAAGTCCTATCCCTTTATATTTTTATCGGCTCACCAACATCCTCGGCTGGCCAATCATCGTGGGCCGAAAAAGCTAAAGGGCGAATATTTTGGCCCCTATCCCAGTGCCTGGGCTGTGCGTGAGAGCCTGCGCTCGATGCAGCGTTTATTTCCCCTTCGACAATGCGAAGATAGTTATTACCGTGCCCGCTCCAGGCCTTGCTTGCAATATCAATTAAAGCGTTGCGCCGGCCCCTGTGTCGAGGGCTTGATTTCCGATGACGAATATCAGCAGCAAGTACAACTAGCTCGTTTGTTTTTAAAAGGCAAAAACAAACAGGTGATTGATTCACTTGTAAAAAAAATGGAAGTGGCCAGTGAGGAGCTGAATTTTGAGGCGGCGGCCCGTTATCGGGATCAAATTTCTGCCTTAAACAAGGTACAAGAACAGCAGTGGGTGAGCGGTGAACAACAGGAAATGGACGTGTTCGGACTGGCCTATCGTAACGGCATCGCCAGCATTCAAGGGCTGTTTATTCGGGATAGCAAATTATTAGGCAGTAAAAGCTTTTATCCTAAAGTACCAGCGGAATCGAGCGAAGAAGAGGTGTTTCAGTCCTTTATCTTGCAATTTTATTTGGCTGACAACAAAGTGATCCCCAAGCAAATCGTGATCCCGAGACCTTTGGCTGAGCAAGAGGCAATAGAAGCCTTGTTAAGTAAAGAATCCGGCCGTAAAATTCAATTTTATCAGGGAGTACGAGACGAGAAACGCCGCTACCTTCAACTAGCAAATACTAATGCTGACAATGCTCTGGAATCTAAACAAAGTCATCAGAAGTCGGTATTTGCCCGTTATGTTGAACTCGAGCAGACCCTCGAATTTGAGCAGCCTATTCAGCGTATGGAATGCTTTGACATTAGCCATACATCCGGTCAGTTGACCGTCGCCTCATGCGTAGTGTTTAACCGAGAAGGCCCCTTCAAAAGCGACTATCGACTGTATAATATCGAAGGCATCACACCCGGTGATGATTATGCCGCGATGGCACAAGCATTGGCCAGACGCTATCGTGATGTGAAAGACCAGAATAAGATACCGGATGTTTTGTTTATCGACGGTGGTAAAGGGCAACTGGCTCAGGCCGAGTCATATTTTGAAGATTGGCCGCATGAAAAAAAACCGCTGTTGATTGGCGTAGCCAAAGGCAGTAGCCGTAAAGCGGGTCTTGAAACCCTTATTTTGGCCGGTAATCATGCTACCATTCCCTTACCAAGCGATTCGGCGGCATTGCACTTAATTCAACATATTCGTGATGAAGCGCATCGATTTGCCATTACCGGTCACCGGGCCCGACGGCAAAAAGATAAGAAAACATCCAAACTGGAGTCCATCCCAGGTGTTGGTGCCAAGCGGCGGCAGAGTTTACTCAAATATATGGGCGGCCTGCATGGAGTTTTACAGGCCAGCAAAGATGAAATCGCCAAAGTGCCGGGCATTAGCGCCGAGCTTGCCGTTGAGATTTATGATCACATACATAATTAGCACTTGAGAGCTGTTTTTTGCGGCTTCTTGTGCCAATCAATATACTAACAAGCTGATGTCGCAGATAATGTCTGCCAAGCAAAGCTATTCACTGACCGAGACCTTAGATGTGGACTATTCCTAATATTATTACGCTCATTCGAGTGTTGCTTATCCCTGTATTTGTCACGGTCTACTTCCTTGACTGGAAATGGGCACATCAGGCCGCGGCCTTTATATTTTGGTTTGCCGCGATCACGGACTGGTTTGACGGCTACCTGGCGCGAAAACTCAAGCAATCTACCGCTTTCGGTGCCTTTCTTGATCCGGTGGCCGATAAATTAATCGTCGCCACGGCCTTACTGTTAATTACCCATAGCTACGCCACTATTTGGATCACCGTTCCGGCTATTCTGTTGCTTGCCCGAGAGGTGTACGTGTCAGCGCTGCGAGAATGGATGGGGCAACAAGGCTTACAGGATTCAGTGAAAGTCTCATTTATGGGTAAAGCCAAGACTACAGCGCAGATGTTGGCCTTAATTGGTCTATTATCTGACCTTGAATATTTTATGGGCCTGCAAATTTACTGGGTAAGCTTAGGGTATATTTTGCTGTATATCTCAGCCATATTATCCCTCTGGTCGATGGTCGTTTATACCAAGGCTGCGTGGCGGAACTTAAGTGATGGCCGTTTGCTCAAGCAAGACTGAGTGTCTATTTGTTTGAAATTAAGCCGTTTCAGCCAAAATTCAAGCAGTCGGTCATAAAAGGCTATGTTTGTGGTTGACAGCAAAGACTTTGAAGGTAGAATGCAGCCTCAGTTTTACGCAGAAGCGCAAAACACTTGTAAGTCAGTCAGTACAACGTCAGATAAACAAGTAGTTCTAAGTAAGAACATCGGTGCGGGAATAGCTCAGTGGTAGAGCACAACCTTGCCAAGGTTGGGGTCGCGAGTTCGAATCTCGTTTCCCGCTCCAAATTCTATATGGCGGAATGGCAGAATGGCTATGCAGCGGATTGCAAATCCGTGGATCTCGGTTCGACTCCGGGTTCCGCCTCCATTTTTAATATAGAAAGTTGAATGCTTAGACAGTTCTCATTGTTCAATGAAACACCCAACGCGAGGGTGGTGGAATCGGTATACACACAGGATTTAAAATCCTGCGCCTAACGGCATGAGGGTTCAAGTCCCTCTCCTCGCACCATTTTATTCTATTTACTATCAAAGCTATTGCTAGTGTTATATCTCCTTTGGTCTATCCAGCGGGAATTAAACCTGCGCTTGCGCTTATGGTTCAGGTGCTCAGCACATCCATGTGCTTCATCTGCTGCGCAGACCCGCTATTGCGGTCATTAAATGTTCCAGACATTTAACTCCCTCTCCTCGCACCATTTATTCTATTTATTATCAAAGCTGTTACTAGTGTTATATCTCCTTTGGTCTATCCAGCGGGAGTTAAACCTGCGCTTATGGTTCAGGTGCTCAGCACATCCATGTGCTTCATCTGCTGCGCAGACCCGCTATCGCGGTCATTAAATGTTCCAGACATTTAATTATTGCCCATTACTCAATAAAACTTTTGACCAATTTTGCCCGAATCTGGCAATGCGATAGCGATCACAAGGTATGGGCAATATATAGTGACGTACGAGCACTCAAAACTCATGGAAATGGTCTTTCCTAATTAAGGTTTGTCAGAACAGGCGTGTTGTTAGGTAATAGGTGACGAACCAAGCCCGCTTGCTGCGGGCCTGGATATTAAGCGATATGCTTAACACATAGACTTGTTACTTAACCTTCATACCCGGCTGTGCGCCTTCATGGGGCTCTAGGATCCACAGCTCTTCACCACCGGGACCTGCGGCCAACACCATGCCCTCTGATAAGCCGAAGCGCATCTTTCGGGGGGCCAGATTAGCTACCATGACAGTTAGCTTGCCTTCTAAGTCTTCTGGCTGGTAGGCCGACTTAATCCCGGCAAACACCTGACGGGTTTCTCCGCCTAAGTCCAGTTCCAAGCGCAATAGTTTGTCGGCTTTTTCCACATGCTCAGCTTTGGCGATGCGTGCGATGCGTAGGTCAATTTTGGCAAAGTCATCAAATTCTATCATTTCAGCAATGGGATCTAAGGCCAGCGGACTGTTTGGATCGAGTGTGAAGATGGGAGCCAGATTTTCTTTGCTTGCTTCAATCATGGCATTTACCTTATCCATGTCCACGCGCTGCATGAGGGCCTTAAATTTGTTGATGGGATGATCGCTTAATACCGATTGGGCGCTGTCCCAGCTTAACTCATCATTTAAAAATAGCTCTGATTGGGTTGCCAGGGTAGGGACGACGGGCTTTAAATACACCACTAATATGCGGAATAAGTTTATGCCCAATGAACATACATCATGGGTGAAGCTCTGCTTAGTTTCATCTTTGATGGTCACCCATGGCGCATTGCTATCAATAAATTGATTGGCCTTGTCAGCCAGGGCCATAATTTCACGAATGGCCTTATGGTATTGGCGCTTTTCAAAGGCTTCGGCGACGCTAGCTTCAGCCTGCTGAAATTCCGCAACCAAAGCTGGTTCAAGAATATTGTTTGATAACTTTCCGTCAAAACGCTTAGTAATAAAGCTGGCACAACGGCTGGCGATATTCACCACTTTGCCGACTAGGTCTGAATTGACCTTCTGGGCAAAGTCTTCAAAGTTAAGGTCAATGTCGCTCACGTTAGCGCTTAGTTTTGAGGCAAAATAATAGCGTAAGTATTCAGGATTCAAATGGTCCAGATAGGTACGACCATTGATGAAGGTACCTTTAGATTTGGACATTTTTGCCCCGTTTACCGTGACAAAACCATGTACGTTAACGCCGGTGGGCTTTCTAAAACCGGCCCCTTCGAGCATGGCAGGCCAAAATAGACAGTGGAAGTAGGATATGTCCTTGCCAATAAAGTGGTACAGCTCGGCATCGGAATCGACATTCCAAAACTCATCAAAATTCACATCGTTGTTATCACAAAAATGCTTGAAGCTAGCCATATAGCCAACAGGCGCATCCACCCACACATAAAAGAATTTACCTGGGGCATTCGGGATTTCAAAACCAAAGTAGGGAGCATCGCGGCTGATGTCCCATTGCTGCAGGCCTTTTTCAAACCATTCTTGCAACTTGTTGGCAATTTCCTCTTGCAAGGCTCCGCTTTTGAGCCAGTCTTGCAGCATGTCACTAAATTTGGGTAAGTCGAAAAAGTAGTGCTCCGAATCTTTTAGCACCGGTGTGGCACCAGATACCACGGAGCGGGGATTTTTCATTTCTGTTGGGTCGTAAGTTGCTCCGCAAACATCACAGCTATCGCCGTTTTGATCATCGGCTCCACAACTTGGGCAAGTACCCTGGACAAAACGATCGGGCAAAAACATTTGCTTTTCAGGATCAAATAACTGGCTGATGGTGCGTTTGCTTATATGGCCCGCTTCATTAAGGCGATTGTATACCAGCTCACACAGCTGTTTGTTTTCATCCGAGTGAGTCACATGGTAGTTATCGTATACCACCGAAAAATCGAGCAAATCCTGATGATGTTCATCCCGGGTTTGGCTGACCATTTGCTCAGGCGTTATCCCCAATTCTTGTGCTTTTAACATTACCGGTGTGCCGTGAGCATCATCCGCACACACGCTGTAGCATTCATGGCCGCGCATTCGTTGAAAGCGGGTCCAGATATCCGTTTGAATATGCTCTAATAAATGGCCCAGGTGAATCGAACCATTGGCATAGGGGAGGGCACTGGTAACCAGAATTTTGCGTTGCTTTGTATCTGAAGGCGTACGTGAAGATTGGGGCATGTTTAGCTTTGTTTGACTGAATAGGTTAAAAGGCCGCAAAGAGTATCGAAAATACGCTCTGATTGCATTATCAATTGCTAATTATCCCCAGTTCAGGTTAATTAAAACCTTGTTTGGCAAGTCGCAGACTAAATGTATTGAACATCGCCTGTCCCCTGCGCATAATTGCCTAGTATTTTACAACCATCAGTTTCATCAACCATCAGCTAAATCGAGCCATGCAATGCGCCTATGTGACAAAGACATTTATTCCTATCTTCAACAAGGCCTGATTAAGATGAGTCCGCAACCTGACTACTCTGAAATCAGTGGGGTCACGGTAGATATTCGTTTGGGTAATAAATTTAGAGTGTTTGAAGATCATCAGGCACCGTACATTGATTTAAGTGGCTCTAAGGAGTCCATGCAAGCAGCGCTAAACTCGGTGATGAGCGATGAAATTGTACTTGAAGAAGGCAAAGCGTTTTTCTTGCACCCGGGAGAATTGGCGCTGGCGGTCACCCATGAGTCCATTACCTTACCGGCTAATGTGGTCGGCTGGTTGGATGGTCGTTCATCTTTGGCTCGCCTTGGTTTGATGGTGCACGTGACGGCTCATCGCATTGATCCCGGCTGGTCGGGCAATATCGTACTGGAATTTTTTAACGGTGGTAAATTGCCCCTAGCCTTAAAACCCATGATGAAGATTGGTGCGGTCAGCTTTGAGGTCATGTCGGATCATGCCGAAAAACCCTATAACGCCCGTATCGATGCCAAATATAAAGGTCAGGATGGGGCCGACGCCAGTCGTATTAGTGCCGACGATAAGTCTTAGCGTTTCTAAAAGATTAGCGGACTGGCAGGCTAAAACTACGAATAAATAGTCTCACTTGTTCACAGAATGGACGATTGAGAAAATTTAGCATTGCAAAGAATACAAAACTCCGTAAACTGCGCCTCTTCGGTCGGTGTGTAGCGCAGCTTGGTAGCGCACTTCGCTGGGGGTGAAGGGGTCGTAGGTTCGACTCCTATCACACCGACCAATTAATTCTTTATCTCCCATGTTTAATCTAACTATCTCCAGATTAGCGCAACTTGGTAGCGGCCATCATTGCTGGTGGCGAAGGGGTGGCAGCTTCGAATCCTATCACACCTTCCAATTAATTCTTTGATCTCCTATTTGTGTCATTAAACAATACTCTTCTATTTCCAAACACCATTTGGATTATATGCCTTAATTATCTGAAATTATAAGATGAAAAAATATCTGTTAACAAAGCCCACTGTAAATATTGTCAAAAGACTGTAAATGTCTGCTTGGATTACGATGTGTGACTGCGTAATTCTCAGGTGTCTGCGTAATTCTCAGGTGTCTGCGTAATTTCTCAATACCACGGCCCATACTCGTGACCGTAAGGGAATTACCATTAATAATGCTGTTGATGTATTCGACCAGAGCCAGCCGTCTCATTTTATGCATGGGACAGGCATCGATGAGAAAATCATTTACAATATTTTTAACATTCATGGTGTTTATTCCTGATGGGTAGGTGTAATTAGCTGATCTGATCAGCGAATACCATGAAAGTTCATTTTTATTTATGTAACTTATTGTTTTTTAAGTGTTATTCGTGTGAATCCCCAGGGCCTGACCCCGAGGTTTACTTTCAAATATAATGATAAACAACTGATTTTGCTACTGTTTCGAATTAACAGGGCTGGCCTCTTAGCTCAGGACAAAATCAAAGCCATGTACCCATGATTCGCGTGGTCCAAAATCAAAGACC
>JAWUXW010000119.1:0-14313 GCA_034111125.1 Paraglaciecola sp. | reverse complement strand
TTGGTTTGGCAATCAGCCGCAAGTTAATGGCGCTACTTGATTCGGATTTGAGCGTACAAAGCCAATTAGGCAAGGGAAGCTGTTTTAGTTTTGAGTTAAAGATGCTCAAGTAAACGGGAAATCATTTACAGATATTCAATTCGACCATTTTCAACTGGTTTAAGCCTAGATGAAAATTGGGATACCATGTTAGTAATATTCTTTATGGAATGAGCAACATGAGTCAAACACTATTAGTCGCCTTTGCCTTAGTATTAATTATTGAGGGCATAGGGCCTATGCTGTTTCCCAATAAATGGCAAAGTTATATTCGTCAAATTGCCGAGCAGCCAATCCATCAACTGCGTTCAATGGGCGGAGTGTTGGTGATAATCGGCGTGGTTTGCCTGATTTATTTGCTGTAATTTAGGCATTCCATCTTCTCAGAACGGCCAATTCCTTAGAAAAGAGCGTTTTAAAGTAACTTGGGTATAGCTTACCTAATATTAGTATTTAGCTGGCGCTTGTTTTTTGTTAGGATCCCCGCCTAATTTTCTGACGCTTTCTAATCATGGCTAAAAACGTTGTTGTACTCGGCACCCAATGGGGTGATGAGGGTAAAGGTAAGGTGGTTGATCTACTCACGGATAAAGCGAGTTACGTAGTTCGTTATCAAGGGGGTCACAACGCCGGTCACACTTTGGTTATCGACGGTGAAAAAACCGTATTACATTTAATTCCTTCTGGTATTTTGCGCGAAAACGTCACCTGCGTGATTGGCAATGGTGTGGTGCTTTGTCCTAAGGCCTTGCTTAAAGAATCAGCCATGCTTGAAGAACGTGGTGTGCCGGTTAAAGAACGCCTGGTGATAAGCGAAGCCTGCCCTTTGATTTTGCCTTATCACGTAGAATTGGATATTGCCCGTGAAAAAGCCCGTGGTACAAAAGCCATTGGCACCACTGGCCGTGGTATTGGTCCTGCATACGAAGACAAAGTCTCTCGTCGCGGCTTGCGAGTAGGGGATTTATTCAATCCTGCTGACTTCGCAGTAAAACTTAAAGAAATTCTTGAGTATCATAACTTCATGCTGACTAATTACTACAAGGTAGAGCCGGTCAGTTATGAGAAGACTCTAGAAGACGCACTGGCTGTAGCCGATATATTAAAAGCCATGGTAGTGGACGTGGCGGATGTGCTCGACAAAGCCCGTAAACGGGGTGATGCGATTATGTTTGAAGGCGCTCAAGGCACCCTACTTGATATCGACCACGGTACTTATCCTTATGTGACCTCGTCAAACACCACGGTTGGCGGTGTTGCCACAGGTGCTGGTTTTGGCCCACTAAATCTTGATTACGTGTTAGGCATCGTTAAAGCCTATACCACACGGGTAGGTTCAGGCCCTTTCCCTACAGAGCTTGACTGCGAAGTAGGCCAGCATTTAGGTGTTAAAGGCCATGAGTTTGGCGCGACTACCGGACGTAAACGTCGCACCGGTTGGTTTGATGCAGTGGCAATGAAGCGGGCCGTGCAAATCAACTCTATTAGTGGTATATGCTTAACCAAACTTGACGTGCTTGATGGTTTAGAATCTCTAAGTATCTGTACAGGCTATCAAGACAAGCAGGGTAACATTAGTGATGTGCCGCCGATGGCAGCTGATGGCTACGAATTGATTACCCCGGTATATGAACAGATGTCAGGCTGGAGTGAAAACTCCTATGGTGTGACTCGCTATGAAGATTTACCTCAAGCGGCGAAAAACTACATCAAGCGCCTGGAAGAACTGACCGGTGTGCCCATTGATATCATCTCAACTGGCCCTGAGCGCAAGGAAACTATTGTCCTTCGCCACCCTTTTGAAATCTAAAAAATCTACCCAAAAGCAATGTATCAGTAGGGCCTGACACATTGCTTTTTTCATTATGTCCAAATCTAATCAAGTCCAATCGGACACTTTCTTGAGTATAATTTGATAGTTAGTCTATCTTGAAATCACTTGGGTATATAATCCCTATGGTATTAACGCACACACCAATACTTGACATTCTGCGCCGCTAAAAATGTTTCGGCATTTTCCCCCTGCAACAAAGCCAAAGTCGCTAGTAGACCCGCCTGGATGCAATGGTTGGCGGTAACGGTAATAGATCGGGCGGCATGGATGATAGGGTAACCGGTAGTAGGGTTTAGAATATGACTATAACGGATGCCGTCTTTAAGTAAAAAACGCCGGGCATCGCCACTGGTAGCCAACCCGCCGGTCTTCATGGTTAAAACTTTTAGCGCGTCTTTGTGACTATTGGGATCTTCAATACCAATCTGCCAACTACTGCTGTTCACCCTGGGTTGAGTGACCTGAATATCTCCGCCGAAGTTAACTAACACCGATAGCCCCGGCTGATGTTTGGTGCACAACTTGGCCACTGCATCTACCGCGTATTCTTTGCCGATGCCACCAAAATCGAGCTCAAAGCCAGTAGGTAGGGTAATCGAGTCTTTATTGTAAACGACTTTTTGCCAACCGATGAATGGCAGTAATGCAGCCACTTGTGCCGCGGTTGGCACAAGATCAGATCCGTCGAACTTCCACACCCGGCGCAACACGCCGGAGCTTATATCAAACAGTCCCTCACTGAGCTCAAAACAGGTAGTGGCGAACACCAGTAAACGATAGGTTTCCTCATCGATCCCTACCGGTCTACTATTGCTGTTATTAATTTGACTCATTAAGTTACCGCTCAAGTAACGACTGAACTTCTGTTCAATTCGTTTGGTTTCACGGTAAGCGAGAGACGCGAGCTGATAAGCGATGGTTTGATCACAATTATCAATTAATAGTTCACAGGGGCTGGCCATGGCAGCAAAGCGAGCACACATGTGATCGCCTTTATGTTCTAAAAAGAACGGCTCAGTACTTGGATTGCTAGACAAACTCAGGTTCTCAATGCATTTCCTTCGGTTAAAAACTATAACTCACCTGGGCAATAATCGCTTTCACACTGGGGTAAAGATCCAAGTCTTGCAGTACGCCGGGCTCGCTGAATCCTGAATTCTTAGAACCTTGTTGATAATATTCGAGACGAAAGCCCAGTTCATTGCCGTTGTTCAGCGTCATGGCATATTTAAGCCCAAGGGTGTAGGCCGTCATTTCACCTAAGCGATAATCTGCACTGGCGAATTGTGGAGCAGGATCCCCGTCTAACAGAAATGGCTGATAGAACTCTGCTGCAGATTGTTGGTAATAACGAAAATGTGGCTGAATATAGCTACCGTCTGTCAGATTAAAGCGCAAGCGTGAGTCAATAGTATGAGAATCGATTTCCCAATCGTCGGTGGAAAATCGATAGGAGACATCGGCGACACCGTTATCCATGGCGTATTTTGTTTGCCAATAGAAATTATGTCTGCTGCGCTCGTCAGGGCGGTTTTCGTGCAGCAAAGTTTGTGTTAAACCTTGACTGTCAACCACGCTCAGCACTTTGAAAGGATCGGTATGATAACCATCAGACATGGAATAGCCGTAGTTGAACTGCATTAACATTCGCCGGTTGATAACCTGAGTGACCCCAAACAACAGGTCAATCGTTGTTTTGTCATCGCTGCCTTCCTGGCGGGTGGCATCGAAAGCATTTTCATATGCCTCTTCGCTGGCAAATTGCCCCACATCAACCACCATCTCAGAGAATGGCACAGGGCGTCCGCCTTCTGGATCAATAGTGTCAAAAGCGTAAGACAAACCAGCTGAAAGGGTGGTGTTTTTCTGATTGAAGTCTCGGGCGAATGAACCGTTAAAGGCGACGGATAAATAATCATATTCATTGGAAATATGTATCCCGGTACTGCCACGCATGTCCTCCCACAAGGGCTGGGTCCATTGGGCGTCCAGCTGTACCCGAGTATCTTTAAATGTATCGTCCAGTGGGATTTCCCCTGCAGCAATTGTATACTGACCATTGCCGGAAGGACGAGTAAATGTTTGCACGCCCGGTTGCGCTGCAGCGCCAGATGCTGAGGCTCCGGTAAGGCTATCTATGACCAATTTCCCACTGAAAATATGCTCATCACCAAAGTCCTTTTTGCCAGCGACCACGCCTTCTAACGCTGTTACTCGATCTGACTCTCCGTAATACAGTAGTGCCGTATCAATTTGCCAGCCTTCATCTACGGTCTCTGCCATTGCCGGAGTACCGAGCAAGGCACAGGTAGCCGCTGCTAAAGCACTACTAATGTTTTTAGCTTTGCTGGAGTGGCTTGAATTTTTATGTCCTTTGATCAATTGCATCCGCAACCTCCACCGGCAAAGGCTCGACCGCCACTGGTTGCTTCTTTGCTAAAATAAATATGGTCGTCAAGGCCAAGGTCAATGCCCTCAGCATCCAAAGTCATTTCCTCTTTGGCCAGCAAGTCTCGTTCCCAGGGTTGCACGCCCAGACTAGCGCATCCTGCTAGTTGTATGATCACTAGTACAGCAGATAGTTTTGCAATATTTGACCGGACAAATTTGTTCATAGGGTGTGACATTCGCAGCTACTCCGATTCATTTAACATGGATATGATTTCTTGTTCGTATTGATTTTTTTTGTTGATAAAAAACCCTTTGTGGGCAATGCGTATTACGCCTTTTTTATCAATTAGATAAGAGCTTGGCATGCCTAACAGCTGGTAACTCCCAGCGATATCACCGGCAGGATCGTAGATGATAGGCATGTGTGCCGGAACCTTGTCGAGGAACTGCCGGGCAAGTTGGGGCTCCGTATCCAGATTAATGGCGAGAATCTGTAAGCCCTCAGCCCCATATTTTGCCTGCATGGCGTTCATCCAGGGAAATGACTTACGACAAGGTTTACACCAGCTCGCCCAAAAATCTAAATACACAACCTGTCCCTTTAAATCGTGTAACGATGAAGGCATGTTCTGGTGTTCGATAACAAAATTGGGTGCTGGCAGTACCTGAGCGTTAAGGATTGGGGCGCAAAAAACGCTAAATCCTAAAAATAGTGCAAAAGATAAAAAACGATGGGACATGAATTTCCTGGCAAGTAAGCTAAGTGCTTAGCTTTTTAGATGGATTGCTCTAATTTAAAGGATGAATCTTAAGGTAATCTTAAGTGCAGAGATTTTAGGCGCAGGCTTTATTAATACCAATCCACCTAGATATCTGCTCACTCAACGAGGGATAAAAGTAGGGTGATCACGGCGTGTTTTACACGTCTGAGGGTAAGGCGTAGACGAATTTGGTATCGCCCTACGAGAAGGGCTGGCTAGCTCCCTAGCGGCATTACGACGTCTATGAAGGCACCAGCATTCCTTTGACTTGCGCTTTGCTATGAAACTTGTCAGCGCCTTCTGAGTTGATCACATATCAAGGCACAATGGTATAAGGCCATTATTGTTAAAGGCCAGATAATTACTCACTTTGGAATGATTTTATGGGCAATACATGAGGGTGGAGTGAATTTTGGGCAAAAGAAAAAGCAGCCAGGCTGCTTTTCAAAACAAAATACTATCAGCTATCTACGGAGCCACAGAAACGGTAGCCTTCACCGTGAATCGTCACAATCAACTCATCGGCACCCACTTCGGATTCAAAGTGCTTGCGAATACGGCGGATAGTCACGTCAACAGTGCGATCGTTAGGGCGTAACTCCCGGCCAGTCATTTCCATAATAAGCTGTTCACGGGTGAGTATTTTACCGGGATTGTTCAAGAACAAATGTAAGGCTCTGAATTCACTGCGGGGTAAACGAAACTCTTTGCTACTGGGTGAAATTAGGCTTCGACTATCACCATCTAATATCCAGCCGTTAAAGCTTACACGACTGGGCAAATCATCATCTTCGTTGCTGTTAGATGTTCGAGCTAAGAGATTACGGGCACGAATGGTCAATTCGCGAGGATTAAATGGCTTGGTTAAGTAGTCATCCGCCCCAATTTCCAAACCTAATATCCTGTCGACATCATTATCTCGGCCGGTAAGGAAAATTAGTCCGATATTCTTTTTACCGCGAACTTCACGGGCCAGAATCAAACCATTTTTACCCGGCAGGTTAATATCCATAATCACCAGATTTATGGTGTTGTTCTCGAAGAAATCATGCATTTGCTCGCCACTTTCAGCTTCAAATACATTATACCCTTCCGCCTCGAACAAACTTTTCAGGGTTGTACGTGTTACTACTTCGTCTTCGACGATCAAAATATTGGGAGTTTGCATTATCTTCACATCCGTATAGCAAAAAATTGTTTAAAAGTTTATCAGAAAACATCTTAAATTCAGGGATTATATGATTAATTTTTCATTTACTATGCCAGTAATTGTATTTTTTCTGCACTATTCACCGTGTTAGCCCCAGGGCGGGCTTATCGGACGGATAATTTCAACTACGTGATTAACCTGCTTTGGCTCAAGCAATTGTTCAATCTGATCGTAGTTGGGTTTGACTGGTGCAATGCCAGACTTATTGTAACTGGCAAAAAATTCAAGGCTTTGCTGTTCGGTTGTTTTATAGATATGAGCATTTTCGATAAAGTCGGAGGCTCTTAGCGCCAATAACTCCACATCTTGTTCAGCACTATCATATTGCTAATAAAGCATTCACCGCACTGCGACCAATGAACTCAGAGAACATGCTTACATCATCTAACAGCGCTTGCTGGTAAGTGCTTATTTGGCTGTATAGAGTTACGCCGGTAGTTATCGTCAGAGAAAGGGTAGTAATTGTCATTATTACCCAAATAATTAGACTCTTAATAGAAATGAATTTTTTCAGCCATACTTTGTATTTTCTGCTATTTCAGTAAAGAGCAATATCAGTGCGCAATATTGGGCTAAACGCTATCAAATTGAAACTACGTCAAGGTTTAAGATCTGCATTATTAGTTTAATCCCCGTACTAAAGTCAATTGTCCCAGCTAATCACGTATTAAGCTCAATAAGTTTTGTTCGCCTAATTGTAGTTTTTTGGCCATACGAGTAAGCAAAACTTGCTGTTCTATTTTGTCCAATTGCTCTTGTGCCTCTAATTCTCAAGGGCATTAATTCTGATAGACAGATACATATCATTTTTCTGGTTTTGGCAGCAATGATAGGCACATCAACCTTCGCTCTTTTATAAATCAGGTTGGGACAAGCTTGTGTCCGCTCAGGTAGCTGCAAGCAAGACTCGGGCATAGCATTAAGAGGTAGAGCCAACAATAGGCATAGATACAAGAGACTGGGGCAAATCCCAAGACTGCTGCTTAATACTTTAAGCGTAACCATATGCTTATTGCAGGGCCGTTTGATATAAGATTTGATATGCAAGAGCTGCATCGTCCCAGGTAAAACGACTATTCATTGCCCGTTGTTGGGTCTGGATGAATGCTTTTGGATATTCTCGGTAAAACAACAAAGCTCTTTGCACACAACTTAGCAGGGCTTCGCTGTCCGGTAGATCAAATGCAAACCCCGTTGCCTGTTCTGGCTGCTGTGCAAGATCGAACACTGTATCTTTTAAACCACCTACTGCCCGCACTATGGGCAAGGTACCAAAGGCTAAGCTATACATCTGATTTAGGCCACAGGGTTCAAATAAAGAAGGCATCAAAAAGAAATCACTGCCCGCCTCAATCATATGTGCCTTGCGTACACTGAAGTCCTCCAAAAAGGCAAACTTGTCCGGGTATTTTGCTGCTACCTTATGCAAAGTGTGGCTAATTTGCGGATCCCCCGTGCCGATGATCACCAGTTGCACGCTATGTTGTAGCATGCTCTCTAGCATAGGCAAAATATAGCCAAAACCTTTTTGCTCAGTCAATCGGCAAATCATACCGATCAAGGGTGTTTTCGCCTTAACGGGGAGCTTTGCCGTTTGTTGCAGATCAGCTTTGCATATTTTTTTACCGGTCAAATCAAAGGCATCATAGGTCTGTTTGATATGTTGATCGTTAACTGGATCCCACTGGCTGTAGTCGCAACCATTCAGTATTCCCGAAACGTCTGAACGACGCTGTTGAAACTCCTGATACAAATTATGTGAACCCAATTGGGTGAGTAACTCCAACGCATAGTTTGGGCTTACCGCATTGATTTTATTCGCGTAACGAATACCGATGCGTACAAAATTAAGAGCATCGCCATCAAGTTGTGAATGTAACTGGTAATGAGGGCGCAGGAAGGGAATATCCTCAAAATTATGGGTACCCTGATAGGCTCCATTGTGAATGGTAAAGATGCTGCGGCTGGCGTTGAAAAACCCGCTATCATCTATGCTCAAAAAATACGGTGTGAGTGCCGTATGCCAATCATTACAGTGCACAATGTCAGGTTGAAATTCTATTGCCTTAGCTGTTTTAAGGGCAGCTTGGGCAAAAAAAGCGAAGCGTTCAGCATTGTCAGGATAGGCATGATAATCGTCAGAGTACAGTCCGTCCCGGTCAAAGAAGGGCGGAAAGTCTACGCAAAATACGGGCACCGCCTCCAGATCTATGCGTTTAACGGCAAATTCATAAGGAGCCTGATTAGAAAACAGCACTTGCTTGGCACAGCAATCCTCAGCTTGAAACTGGTCTGCCAGGGCCTTGTAATAAGGCATCACAATTCTGACGTCGTGGCCCAGTTTACTTAGCGCAATCGGCAAGGATTTGGCCACATCCGCTAAGCCACCGGTTTTTACTAAATCTTCTACTTCAGATACAACAAACAGGATTTTCATTGAGACCCTTTCAGCAATCAAAAGATATTCTATTTAAAATAATAGTACCGCAAGCTTCAAAAATAACATCTATAAATCAAATGTTTGCCTGTACTACTCCTAGTTTATTTACAACGGCGACAATGATAAAGGCTAAATTTAGTGGTCTGCGCCAAAGGAGTGACTGAAGCAAATCTACCTTCGAGGGCATCCGAATACCTAAGAAACTTATTGGCCACTAGGGTCAGCGTGGCACCGGCATTAAGGTGCTGCTTGATTTGGCCAAGAAAAAATTCAGTTACCGAGTAATCAGTTTGCGTACCGGTGTGAAAGGGCGGGTTGGTGTAAATACTATCAAAACGTCCTTTTATCTCGGTCAGCCCATTGGAGGGGATGACGTGCACTTTAAGTCCATTGAGCTGAGCACTTAGTGCCGCGCAATGTAAGGCTAATGCGCTGACATCGCTCATCACAACTTGACTATCTTGCGCTTTTAGCCCAATAAAACAGCCAATAATCCCAGCTCCGCAGGCAAAATCAAGCAAACGGCCTTTCGGGATGGGTGCCAGGTTTTCTAATAAAACACGGGTGCCGGTATCAAGCTCCCCGTGACTAAATACGCCGGGCAGGGAACAAACTTCAAAAGACAGATCCGCAACATTTAAGGTAGATATGCTTTGCCACTGTGTTAACTCAAACTGAGTCACCGGTTTATCGAGCAATCCGGCAAACAAAGCACAGTGCCTGGCGGAATCAATTTTATTGACCTGACTGGTGAAGGGCTCAAGCAGTTTAGGCGCGCTTTTTATTCCGCCTTTGTTTTCGCCCACCAACAACACCGTAGCATTTGGCTTCAAACAACTGGCGACATTGGCCAATAACATCTGTGCCTGGGTCTTTGATTTAGGCATATACACAACTACACCATCAAATATTGGCTCGCAGGGATAAGAGGCGGCAAAGGTGTGCTTGTCAGCATGTGTCTGGTCAACACTCTGCTGATAAATATCAAAGTATTGGTGAAAACCGTAGATTTCTGGATTGTCTAATTCGCTGAATATTTGAGCGTCACAGGGGTTAATTAACAACCAGCTGCCTTGTTGAAGTAGGTGCTCACTTCTAAGTAATATTTTGCTGGGTAACGATAACACTATTCAATTCTCTCAAATATTAAATCCCAAACCCCATGGCCCAAACGATGGCCACGTTGCTCAAATTTAGTTAGGGGACGCTGCGCCGGTCTGGGCACGTAATCTTCAGTAGCCGATAAATTTTTATAGCCGGGAGCTTGTGACATCACCTCTAACATATACTCAGCATAACTTTGCCAATCGGTAGCCATATGAAACACTCCGCCAATGGCCAATTTAGTTCGCAGTTTTTGCACAAACTCAGGCTGAACAATGCGTCGCTTGTGGTGACGGGTTTTGTGCCAGGGATCGGGGAAGAAGAGTTGCATGCGACTAAGGGAGCCATCGGCAATGCAATCTGCCAATACCTCTACGGCATCATGGGCATAGACTCGTAAATTTGACAGTTGGCTTTCTGCCGCATCGGCTAAACAGGTGCCTACACCGGGTCGATGCACTTCGATGCCAATAAAATCTTTGTCCGGCTCATTGCTGGCCATTTCAATCAAAGATTTGCCCATACCAAAGCCTATTTCCATCACTACCGGGGCGGTACGAGCAAATACCTGGCTAAAATCTTGTAAGCCCCCTTGGTGGTCTAAGCCCATGTCCGGCCAATATTTTTCCAGAGCCTTAGCTTGGCCAGTTGTTAAGCGGCCTTCTCGTTTTACAAAACTTTGTATTTTACGCACATACACGCCAGATTCGGCGGCTTCTTGTTCAGATTTAAACTGACTCATACTCTTCTCTTATTACTCTATTCTTCGTTTTCACGGGCGCATTATGCTGCCCACAGGCCCCAATGCAAGCCTTAGTTTAGCTTAATACTGCATGTAAATATCGAGCCAAAGCCTTAGGTTGTTCTAGTGGCAGCATATGTCCGGCATCTGCAACAATTAAACGTTCGCTATTGGGGATCTGCTGCTGTATACGCTTTAAGGCTTTCGGACTGGCGACCTTGTCCTGTTCGCCCGTTATTAGGTGTACTGGAAATTGGCACTGAGCTAACTGAGCCGTTAAATTTTTTCTGTCTGTCGTTGCTTTTATCTGGCTGGCTAAAACATGACTACCCAGATCCCCTTCCATTTGTTTTAGGATCCCTACTACCGCTTGATTTTTG
The DNA here is from genome assembly GCA_034111125.1 of Paraglaciecola sp. Lineage (GTDB taxonomy): Bacteria > Pseudomonadota > Gammaproteobacteria > Enterobacterales > Alteromonadaceae > Paraglaciecola. The sequence continues at coordinate 3,412 of JAWUXW010000119.1, read as the reverse complement.
GCATTGTCACAATGCACAAAGAATTCCAATTTGGATTGACTCATGCATTGATAGCTGCCGCTATTAATCCCTTGCAAGAGCTGTTTTCTCTGGCTTAATTCCTTGGTGCTCAAACCGTCGCTATCAAAACCCACCAGGGTGAGTGAGGCCACTTTTTCAGGCAGTTTAAGGGCCGCTAATGAAGCGATATAGCCACCCATTGAAAAGCCAATAAGATGCATGGGCTGGTCATAATAGGCCAGGAGGTCAAGGCTCAATGCCATCATTTGCTCCAGACTATCGGCCCATTGCAACGGCGAATAGGCCCGCTCCGCAAGATTGAGCTCCCGCCAACAAGGCATAAATATGCGTTCATCGCACAAGGTGCCAGGGAAGAAAACTACCGGAGTTTTTATCAGGATTCAGCGCTGGAGGGGGATATTGTTTGCTTCACAGGTAAACCAAAGGCTATTAATTCAGGTATTATCCGGTTATTGAACTAAAAGTGCAAAGCAACAAGTTAAAATACCCGTGATACAAAACCTTAATAATCCAAACTCATCATTTTCTAAACGCGTCCTAAGCTGGTTTGATAAACATGGCCGAAAAGACCTGCCCTGGCAGCAAGACCCAAGCGCTTATTCCGTGTGGGTATCGGAGATCATGTTGCAGCAGACTCAGGTAAAGACGGTTATTCCTTACTTTCAACGTTTTATGCACAGTTTTCCGGATGTGCTGAGTCTGGCGAATGCCGAGCAAGATGAGGTACTACATCATTGGACTGGCCTTGGCTATTACGCCCGTGCCCGCAACTTGCACAAAGCCGCACAACAAATCAGAGACCAGTTTTCTGGAGAATTCCCCCAGGATGTAACACAGGTGATGTCCTTGCCTGGCATTGGACGTTCAACGGCAGGGGCAGTATTATCATTGGCCTGCAATCAGCACCACAGCATCCTGGACGGTAATGTAAAACGAGTACTGGCCCGCTATTTTGCGGTCGATGGATGGACGGGTAGCAAACAGGTTGAGCAGCAACTGTGGCAATACGCCGATAGCCTCACCCCAACTCAACGGGGCGATGCCTACACCCAAGCTATGATGGATATGGGTGCCACCTTATGTACCCGCAGCAAGCCCAAGTGCGACGTTTGCCCCTTACAAAGTGATTGCCTTGCCTACGCACAAGGCAGGCAAGGTGAGTTGCCGGGCAAGAAACCGAAAATTAATATTCCGAGTAAATCAACGATCATGCTGCTACCCATGTGGCAGCAACAAATCCTAATTTACAAAAGACCTCCGGTTGGTTTATGGGGAGGTTTGTGGGGTTTTTATGAAGCCAGCAGTTTGCAGGACGTTGCTGAGCAAGCTGCGATACTGGGTTTTAGTGAGTGCCAAAGTCAGGCTCTTGAGCCGTTTCGCCATACCTTTAGTCATTTCCATCTTGATATTCAACCAGTAATATTACATTTGGCCGATGCCCCCCAGTCCTCGGTTCAAGAGACACAACAGCTTTGGTATGACTTACAAAATCCGGTAAATGTGGGATTAGCCGCGCCAACTAAGAAACTATTTAGTACAATCGCCCGCAGCTTTTAAACATGCCCCAACAAATTATGGAATATTATGAGCAGAACAGTATTTTGCCAGCGCCTGCAAAAAGACGCCGACGGCCTTGATTTTCAACTTTACCCTGGCGAGCTAGGTAAAAAAATATTCAACAACATATGCAAAGAAGCCTGGGCTGATTGGCAAAAGAAACAAACCATGTTGATCAATGAAAATAAACTCAACATGATGGAGCCTGCGGCCAGAGAATTTTTAGAAGGCCAAATGCAAGCTTATTTGTTTGAGGGAAAAGAGCCAGATATCGAAGGCTACGTTCCGCCAAAAAGTTAACTTTCGAAGATATTTTCAATCTACAAGCTAGATAGACAGTACTTAAACGATTTTTTGCTTACTCCTTAATCAATCTGCAAAAATTCCCGATAAAGGGGTTGACTTGAATGGCTATAATCCGTTTAATACGCACCCACGACGAAGCAGTCCTTGTTTTTATTAACAAGCAGCAAGTCAAAAAAGGTTTTCGCCCAGATAGCTCAGTCGGTAGAGCAGAGGATTGAAAATCCTCGTGTCGGCAGTTCGATTCTGTCTCTGGGCACCATCATGTAGTTCTAACAAGGCCAGCCTCATACGCTGGCCTTTGTTTTATCTGGCTTTCACGTTCTATAGCGTTCAACAACGTTTGCTTATTTTCGCGTTTTTGGTGACACTCTTGGTAACACTGCACTTTTGTTACTAAATGGATGTTACAAATGGCCCGTCAAACCCTACCAATCAACCCTACACAGCTCGCTAACGTTAAGCCCAGAGAGAAGGAATATAATCTAGCTGATGGTGGTGGATTAATGCTTAGGGTAAAACCCACCGGCTTTAAATCGTGGCTGTTTAACTATCCACACCCAATAACCAAAAAGCGCAGTAATATCGGTATTGGCACTTACCCTAATATGTCATTAGCTCAGGCGAGGGATGTAAGAAAGGACTATCTAGCCCTAATTGAACAAGGTATTGACCCTAAAGCCCACCGGGAAGAACAAGAGCAAAAGAAACAAGATGCCTTAAGCAATACCTTTGAAGCGGTTGCTACCCATTGGATCGATATTAAGCGCAGCAAAGTGAAAGCCAGCTCAGCGGATAAAATTTGGCGCTCTTTGGAAAACGATGTATTTCCGCGCATTGGCAAGTTGCCTGTTGACCAGATAACCGCGCCCAAGGCCATACAAGTGCTAAGCGCCATTATTGGCCGTGATAGTTACGAGATAGCGCGCCAAGTAGCCAGACGCATGAATAATGTAATGACCTTTGCAGTGAACACAGGCTTAGTACATCACAACCCTTTAGCTGGTATCAAAGAAACCATACCCTCGATTAAAGCGGTCAACTATCCCACATTGAAACCGGATGAATTACCGGAACTAATGAAAGCCCTGAACTTTGCAAGCATCAAGTTTTCTACTCGCTGTTTAATCGAATGGCAGTTGCACACGATGGTTAGGCCGGGAGAAGCGGCGCAAGTGCAATGGTCGGATATAGACTATGAGCGCAAGCTTTGGGTAATACCCGCTGAGGGTATGAAGATGGGCAAAGAACATCATGTACCCTTGTCTGAGCAAGCCTTGGCTATCCTTGAACTTATGCAGCCCTTAAGCGCTCACAGACGGTATATTTTCCCGTCCTACAAACACCCGCAGCAATCAGCCAATAAAGAAACGGCAAACATGGCCTTAAAACGCATGGGCTTTGCGGGTCGGCTGGTGGCGCATGGCTTAAGAGCATTAGCCAGTACCACATTAAATGAGCAAGGCTTTGACCGTGACGTTATTGAGGCGGCATTAGCTCATGGTGATAAGGATCAGGTACGCGCAGCCTA
>JAWUXW010000118.1:0-31157 GCA_034111125.1 Paraglaciecola sp. | reverse complement strand
TCTGCTCATAAAAGGTAAACAACTGCTCCAATGCACCGGATAGTGATTCTTCTTTTACAATTTTGACAATTTCAGCATTGTACAGCTTAGCGATATTTTCAGTGGTACATCGGGATCATTCAATATGAGGTTGATGTCTTCCAAACGACGAGCAGTCACATCAATCACTTTTAAACGGGCTTCTACCAACAAGTTAAAGTACCACCGGTAGAGCCGGGGGTTTACCGGTTATTAATTATGGTGTTCAATTTGAATCACATGCCCTGCATAATAAAATATCGCCAAGGACTGTTTTGCATTTACACCTTTGATATTCATGTAAAACTCGCTAATTTCATCTTTGAAGTCAACTGAAAGGCTATCTAAAACCGTATGCACTTCAAAACCAAGATCAGCTAAACTGGCCGAAATCGTTTGAGCATCATTGATAGGATTAATAAGAGGAGCCTGCGGATAATTTTGGTTGCCAATGACTAATACCAATCGCCATAAGTAATTACCCACTCAGCGAGATTTAAAGCCGTTTACGCTGCAGCCCTTATATAGGTTAAAAACTTCGCGTTTACTAGAGTCAGTTTTGTGACTCGGAAATAAAAAAACAGTTAAATGGTTTACCTATTTAACTGTTTTTTTAAAGCTACTTTGGAAGGGCCAAATGTATACAAAAAATTTACTGCCATTAGCAACGCCAGCAATATTCACTCGCTGAAATACTGCCACCGCCATCTTTATCCCAAGCTCTGCGTCCATCACTAAAAAACATGAGGTCACCATCACCGGCCTGCACACCACCAGATACCGGCCCAGCTTTTAGTTGATAACTATTACCTGATGCCGCGACTAAGGAAATGGTCAGATCGTACTTTTTACTTGCTACAGGCTCGGCAGACGGCGAATGGGTATGAAAAATTGCGGGTTTGCCCGTATCGCTGGCTCCCTCAGCTGCTCCTTCATATGAAAAAGCAGCCGCTTTATGCCGTTCCATCGCGGCCGCCAACGCCATCAAATCCGCTTGTGCTGCACCTCTATTAGTGCTTTGTATAAAGCCCTGATAACTTGGAAAGGCTAGGGTGGAAATAATGCCAATAATGGCGACCACTATCATTAACTCCACCAGCGTGAAACCATGCTCTGCGCTACTTCCATTATGCAATTTATTCATTTTCACTGCCTTTCTGTTTCAGTTTTCCAGCTACTTTTTTGCACCCGTTCAAAGCGCCCATAGATGTTCTTCGCCAAACAATCGAAGTCGGAGGTACAGGGGATTTCATTACCGTCTTCATCCATCTCAATAACCGCCGAGGTACATTCGGTTCCCAGGCAAACAGCTGGTTTTACAATATCTTCAATCAGAATTTTAGTTTCTGGGGCGATCCCTGTCTGTTTGAGTTGGGCGTAGCGATCTTCATGTTCATAAGTCCCATCACCATCCATATCGGATACCGCATTGCCATTCACCAGTTCAACAAGGTAGGCCCGACTATTACCCGTTGGCGGCGCACACAAACTGGTACTCGCTGTTGCCGGCAGGTAGGTGGTAAAGAAAATTTTGTAGTCCAAAATAAGCGGTGAAGCGAGCACTTTTTCGCCCCCGCTGCCAAGCGTAATCATCCAACCTGAGCGCTCGGCAAATGCAGTGCGTTCGATCAAATTTTGCTCCGCGTCAGTAGAAGTGAGTAAATGAGCGCTCGTGTCATAAAAATCACTTTCCACTAGAGTCGCGCTAGGCAGGCCGTAGTTACCATCGACATCCAGATTAAATACCCCAAAATCCTTAAGCATATAAAAATTATCACTGATTTCGCTATTCAGTGGATGAGCTCGATAGCCTGAACCTAAGGCAACGGCGTAATAATGTTCTTCAGCTAAACTGATTTCGGATACGTCAGGACCATAATAGAAGCGACGATTTTCGGTGGCACTATCGCCACCTAGGCTAGCCATCAAACCTCCGCTGACTAAGTCAGTACCGGATTTTCCCTGATGTATATCCAATCTGAACAATTGTCCGCCGGTGTCAGCTATATACATATGGTCCGCAAATCCATCACTATCCCGATCGATCACTGAAATACGTGCGGGAATACTATACTTCATATCCGCCATATTCATAGTCTCTCCTGCGTTACTCGCTGACCACAACAAAGAACCATCTTCTGCGTCAATAATATATACGGCGTTACCTAAGGTATCGGGGCTGCGCACTGTTTTACTGTCTTGATCTTCGTCATAACCACCACCCACTATCATGACATTTTTAGTGCTGCCACCAATGTTAATTTTAGTGATCGTTGGGCGAGACCAGGTCTGCCCGAGTTTTCCGAAATCACCACTGCCACCTTCTATTTTAAAAGCCAGACTAGGCGAATTTTTGCTTGTTACATCAAATACGTAATAGTTTCTGCCACCTCGGCGCATGCCGACGTATAAGTATTTTTTGGTCCCCGTGTTGCGTATGACCATGTCACCATCCAGACCGTAAATATGGGAGAAGGAGGAGCCATTTTGATAGAAATCGTACAAGTTGCTAAGTAATTCCTTAGGGATCACCGCAAAGTTCTCTTCTCCTGTTTCCGGATCAAAGGAATGTAGAAAACCTTGGTTTGTGGCAACAAAAATAGCACTTTCTGTGTCTGAATAATTAACGATTGCCGGCTGGGAATGGATAGGATCCCCCATCTGCATGCGCACATCAGTAACTGAACCATCACCATCGTTATCTTTAATATCCACTCCTCTTGCCCACTTCAGCAAAGTGTCACGCAAATCATTAGGATCTGGCTTTCCATCGATAGCCAAATCTGCTGTGCTGATACTGGTATTGCTTTCATGCAAAGTATTTCCCATGGTTGCAATAGCGCCAGTACCGTTAAAGGTGTAGAGATTACGCACCAAGTCCAGCTGGCTTATTGCTCCGCCTTCTCGAACATCATTGCCATCGGCCAATACCGACCAATAGCTGTGAGAACTATCGGTAAAAAAGCCACTGACACTATCCACTGCAAGAGCGCCATTGCGATCGAGTATTTGGTCACCGTTAATTTTATATTTCTTAACGTTTCCAGGCCAGTCAGTGCCTTCAGCAGGCTTAAACAATGCGAAATACAGCTCATTTTTATGAGTCAAACGATTGAGCTGATTTACCGCAACGCCGTGCGAGACAAACGTCGCATTGACGTCTTTGACGGTCTTTAATATGGACTGGAAAGCGGTGACCAAATCGGCGGTATTTTCTGCATAATAAAATCCACCCCCCCCTTGCAGAGCCAATTTATTCAGGAAGCTACTTGCGGTTGTGTCTGCGGCAAAACCAATAGTATGAGTAATTACCCTGGAATCGATTACTGAATTTTCCCCATTAGCAATATTTTCAACCAAATCCAGACCACATTTTTCTCCACCACTGGCATCAAAGGTACAACTTTCGCCAAGCAAGGCTTCAATTTTACCCACACTATGGTTGTAATTGGCCACACCATCAGACAACAACACGATGTGGTTGTTGGTTTGACATTGACGGTCTGTAATAGGAGATATGTACTTTGCTCCTGACGCAATAGTTTCACCTATGCAAGCGGCATCGCTTAAATTATCATCGGTACATCCCGCTGGCAGAACCGAATCGGCTCCGACATACGATGCCCGATGGCTCACACGTGTGTTTTTGCGCACAGTTGAACTTGTGGAGGAGACTCCCCGCGCCAAGCCATAATCCACATTCAAGCCACCATAATAGTTTGCTGCTTCATACAAGGTATCGACAATAGGTGTCAAGCCACTGGCGCCTAGTTCATCAATCTTGTTAATCAAGTGATTGCGCACCGTCGCAGAGGCCCCTGGAGTGGCATCACCCCTATACTCAATAACTAAAATCGGTGCGCCAGACGGCTTACCCCTGTATGTATAAGCGCCTCTACTACCGACCATATTGGATATAACAAACACCATATCATTACCCAAGGTCCAGTCAGGTCGGTTAACTATCTGCTGCACGATAGTCGTCACTGGCGGACTTTGATAGGTGCTATTTTTGTACCAGGGCGCAATATTTGTCCAGCGCACCGAAGCCGTCTCTGTCTTATCACGCAACATGTAGCGCACATAAGGGTCGAAGTCTTTTGCGTCCTTCTCATCTGATCCGCTGATATCAAAGGATGCACCCGAAGTAGTTTTATTCGTATAGGCCGTAAAAACCAAATAGGCGTTAGTCACGGTAGCATCTTTTGGCAGGGCAATATTGCGAAAGCGCATGCCTATATAGGCATTGCTGGAAGAGTTAAAAGTCAGTTCAGAGCCTGTTGAATCGTAGCCGCTACTTTTTTCTTCAGCATTATTTTTTTGCGAATTGACTTGATAACTTAGATTTCCCTCTATACATCCCGTTGCCGTGGTCTCGTCGTAAAGCACAACTAACTGGGGAGATGCGCCAGTTCCATCCTCAAAAGCTTTAGTTTGGCGCGCACTCGACACCCCAGTACCTAGGCCTTTGATCAGTAAATTCATTGCATTACCACCACACCATGTGGCTTGGTTAACCACCTCCTGGATGACAGCGCTAAGATCCGGAGACGTAATCGTTTCACCCCCAACGGGCCAATCATTGTCGTCGCTCCACACAACATTGGCTACAGTCGAGCTTCGCTCAGAAATATTATTACTCAACACAGCATAAGTTACAGGATCAGGGCCAAGCTCTGCGCTAAACGTCAGGGTGGTAGCTGAAACATTTGATTGGGCTGAAGTAAAACGCAGATAGGCATTTGTAATGGTCGCACCCTGGGGAATGTCCAAATCCCCATAACGAAGACCAGCATGTACAATATCCGTACTCTGAGACAATTTAATACTACTACTGCTTATGTCGACGATACTGCCTATCTCATAGGCGTCATCACTGGACTCGGCAACCGATACGATAATTTCCGGTACCACCGGATCGTCTATGTGCCTGACAGGAAGCAACACCGGCCCGCCATAGTCAGAGAAACGCATTAATCCAGCATTAATATTGGTTACTGATTGAAGGGTCTGCTTTAAGGCATTTTGCACACGCAGCATGCGCGACTCGTCGCCACCATCTTTTTCCGACATACTGCCAGAGGTGTCCATAATAAAGACCACATTTGGATCGTAGGTTACATCGGACCCGGCAACGCCTAAATAGATTTCTAGATCATCTCCCATTGCCGTCGCTGATATCATACTGAATAAAATAAGTGCAACGACGCTAATACTCAATTTTTGAATAGACATTACACCTATCTCGCTATTCGGCTACCGGACCAAAGACGGCAATATTTAGAGTGTTAGCTACAGCGTAACTACTCCCTTCCATTTGCCCACAGCCCTTGACCATAAAAACATGGCAGCTAATATTGCTACCCCCGATGACATTACTCGAACCAATACATGACTGTTCGCGCACAAAAGCCGTCCGTGACCAACTACTAATTTCTGGCTTACTTGTATAATTCCCTGCCCCCGTATGTTGGGCACCCGCAGTTAAGCCGCCGGACGTCATTGTTCGGTTAGTCCAACTCACATCGTCGAAGCAACTTAGCTGCTCGGCTGTCAGGTCAATCTGATTGCCTCCACGGGCATCGGATAGGGGATCGTTAAGGGCAGCCGTACTCAATAAGACCTTATCCTGTGACTCAAAAACAACCCCGGCAATAGCGGCTTCTGCCACATCAAAGGTCACGGAACGCTTCTCCATCGATCCGGCCATTTTACTTTGCATTAAACTACTGGATACGGAAGAAACGCCCAACACGGTCAGACTCATCAATACCAGCAAAGCAAGCACCATCACCATGCCTCGCTGATGTCTCATACTTAGTTTTTTAATACTTAGTTGTTCAACACTAGGCTGTTTCATATTTTTCTACTTCTCATAAAGTTTTTTACATTTCGTAGGGAGATCGTGGTTTCAAATTGCTTAAAAAAACGTTTTTCGGAAGGTTGAATAGGGCTTTCATTGAGCAACTTAAAGTAGGGTACGGGCTCGATGACAACTTCAGAGTCTCCTTTGACCAATACGGCAATCCGCACTGCTAGTACCTGGCTACCAGAGGCCAATTCTGCGGCTAACAAATCAGCTGTGAGATAGCGAACTGGCCTGGCAGAATTGTCACCCGCCAAGACATTATTTGCGATACCATATTGAACCTGAAAACTGTATACATCATCCAATAAGGTGTACGCCGTGTCCCCGTCATTGCCAACCGCCACTTTTTGACCGAGTAACACTCGGCCATCAAAGCCTCGACATTTAAGCTTCATATCCTCAACAAAATATTGGTTTACCACATAAAACTCTTCAGTCGCCGCATAACCCAACTTATATCCTCGGCAGTCTCTATCCCCCTGATAACTAACTACAAGGGTATCATTGGCGCCAGCTGCTCCCTGCAGAGCGCCAATTGCCGCCCCGTTGGTAAAGTTACCGAGTATTGGAATGGGGTGATTCTGGACAAATGCGGCTTCGGATACTACATCTACGTCGGCATTTAGAAGTGGAGAATGGGGATCATAACGTCCCGTCATCAGAATTTCTGAGCGCATCTTTGATACAATAAAACGTCCGCTTTCCTGAGCAGATGTAATCGCTCGGTTAAGGCTTTCGACGGCACTATTACTTATCATGACCCTGACAACCGCACCAGAAATAAGCAGGCCTAAAGTTAGACTGATCATTAGCTCGACTAGGGTAAAACCACCGTGCCTGGATAAGGATTTCATAGGGTTACATCCGATATCACGCAGTCATGGGGATCTGCCCGGTCTACATTGCATCGTGGGTTTAAGGTTCTTTCTATGTTTTGCCAGTTTTCGACTGGCCAGGCCAAAATGATACTGTGGCGAGATCCTGCGCTGCAACTATCAATATCGGCCAGATTATTGTCATCACAGCTTAGGCCTAAGTCTATAGACGCGCTGCTCGCGGCGGCTGAGCACGAAACTTCATAGGCATCAAAAGTTGCAAATTGGGCGGCACTACATACGTTATTACGACAGTCGGGGATGGCAGCCGGAAGTGTAAGACAAAAGCACTTGTACGGCGACGCTGTGGTAGCACAGGTGAGATTTGAAAAGTTGTACTTGTCTGGGTCAAAATAATCGTTATGCACTACATAACCATCGCCCGTTACCGATTTCACAGCGTTTGACCGCAAACGTTCACTAAGCTGCTGGGCAACCATGACAGACTGTGAGCGACTCAAAGCTTCAGAATTGGTAAAAGAACCAACAAACTGCAGATAAGCCACTCCGAGCAATCCAATAGATAAAATAAATAGGGTTATTAGCACTTCAATCATGCCCACCCCAGTCTGTGAGCCAGGGTAATTAATGCTCTGATTTATTTCGTATTTGTTACCGTTCACTGCTGCTCCAACAACTATTACCATAGTGAATGCTAATTTAAGTCATCGATAAGATAACCTAAATTAGTAGAGCGAAAGTTATTGAAGCGCGGTGATAGGTATAAATATATTTATAATATTGAAGGACTAAAGCTGGATGGAGCTTAATATAAACTCAAACCTCCTGAAAATGCTTGTTTCAAGAGCTTGGGTATATTTAAGGTAGAGTCGTTATTCCGGCTAACATTTTCATTAGGTGATCTGCTTTATCCTTAATTCTTTGGGTACGGCAAACTCGATATTCTCTTTTCTGCCTGCCCGTTCAGTAGACTTTGTCGCACCCCACTCCATTAGGCGCTGTACCACTCCTTGCACCAACACTTCAGGGGCAGAAGCGCCTGCCGTTACACCGATATTATTGGCATCTGCCAGCCATTCTTTTTGAATACACTGGGCATCGGCAATCAAATGGGCCTGTGCGCCAATTTTTTCTGCCAGTTCTTTTAAGCGATTGGAATTAGAGCTATTTTGTGCGCCAACTACCAACAACACGTCGCAATCGGCTGCCAATTCCCTTACGGAATCCTGGCGGTTCTGGGTGGCATAACAAATATCATCTTTGCGTGGCCCTTCGATTGCAGGAAACTTTGCCCTCAGAGCATCAATCACATCAGCGGTATCGTCTACCGACAAGGTAGTTTGGCTACAATAATACAAATGCAGAGAGTCTTTAACTTCTAGCATAGCCACATCAGCGCACGACTCCACCAGGTAAATTCCACCTTGAGGACTGTCGTACTGACCCATCGTACCTTCCACTTCAGGATGACCTTGATGGCCAATCAAAATACACTCGGTGCCTTTTTTACTCGCTCGCATGACTTCCATATGCACTTTAGTAACCAAGGGGCAAGTTGCATCAAACACCTTTAAACCACGCTCACCAGCTTCACTGCGCACAGCCTGAGACACGCCATGAGCAGAAAAAATAACGATACTGTCGTCCGGTACTTCTTTTAATTCATCAACAAACACTGCGCCTCGCTGCTTTAAGCCATCGACCACAAATTTGTTATGCACCACTTCATGGCGCACATAAATGGGCGGCGAAAAAATTTCCAGAGCACGCTCGACAATAGTAATGGCCCGATCAACACCGGCACAAAAGCCACGGGGGTTAGCTAGGTGAATTTGCATATTTTTTACCTTTAGTCACAACTGGCAAGTTCCTGCCAGCTCACACGTATTTCTTACTGTTAATTTACTGAGATGATTTCTACATCAAAGGTGATCACCTGACCGGCCAGAGGATGATTAAAATCTACAGTCACCGAATCCCCCGTCACCTCGCGAATAATACCAGGCAGTTCAGAGCCGTCTGGTTGATTAAAAGCGATAATCATACCTTCTTCAGCCGGAGTCTCAGCGCTAAATTTACTGCGCTCAAGATGATGGATATTGTCTGGATTAGGCATCCCAAAAGCATCAGTGGCTTCAAGGGTAAATGATTTTTTATCCTTTGATTTTAAGCCGAGTAAACAGGCCTCAAAATTAGGCGTTAAACTACCGTCTCCGATCACCAGTTTGGCAGGCCTGTTATTCACTCGGGTGCTATCTGCTGCCGAGCCGTCTGCCAGCTTTAAATCAAAGTGTAATATCACTTCGCTGTTAGCTTGTATCACAGCATTTTCTGTTACTTGAACGGCTTCAGTCATTCTTTTGCTCTTTATTTATAAACATGTCGACTATCAACAATATGGCACCCAAGCAAATAGCACTATCGGCCACATTAAACGCTGGCCAAACCCAATCCTGATAATACACCACCAGAAAATCAATTACGTAGCCATGTGCCAGACGATCATAGGCATTGCCAAGTGCACCGCCAAGAATAAGGTTAAACGCCAATGATAAAATAAGCTGCTCTTTAGTGGTCTGTTTTAACCACCACAACAACAGACCACTGACCCCAAATGCGATAGCGGTAAAAAACCAACGTTGCCAGCCACCTGCATCACTTAAAAAGCTAAAGGCTGCGCCATAATTAAACACATGGGTTAGGTTAAAAAACGAAGTGATTTGAATGGCCTGATACAATTCAATATTTTCCACGACCAAATTTTTAGTGTATTGATCAAGCACAAAGGCCAGCACGGCCAACCACAAGAAGCGCAAACCTGTTTGGCTAAATAACTTAAGCATAAGCACGTATTTCCCCTGCACCATCAACATTTTCAATACAACGACCACAAAGTTCCGGATGCAGTTCATGGCTACCAACATCTTGCAAGTGGTGCCAGCAGCGGCTGCATTTGGTTCCATTTGAAGGACTGATTTTCATCCATAAACCCTCCACCGCAGTAGAAATGGCGTCTGTTGGTGCGGCTTCAACCGTATGAACTTTTGCCGCCGAGGTAATGAGCACAAAACGCAGTTCGTCTTGTAGCTTATTCAGTTGCCCGGCAATGGCTGCGGTTGCATAAATTTCAACTTCAGCTTGCAACGAACCGCCGATTGTTCCCACTTTCCTGGCTTGCTCGATACTTCTGTTTACTTCATTTTTCACTTCAAGTACTTGCTGCCAGAAGCTATCACTAAATTCACCCTGATTATTTTGCTCTACCAGACCAGTGTACCAGCTACCGGTAAATACAAACTCTTCATCCTGCCAGGACATTTCCTGCCACAACTCTTGAGCAGTAAAGCTCATGATCGGTGCCATCCAACGCACCAGTGCTTCAACAATATGATACAGGGCACTTTGACATGAGCGACGAGCGACGCTGTCACCTTTGGCGGTATATTGCCGATCTTTGATGATATCCAGATAGAAACTGCCCATCTCAATAGAGCAGAAGTGCATTAATTTCTGGGTCACCACTAACAAGTCATACTTCTCGTAAGCCTCAGTAATTTCCTGCTGAATTGACGCAGCACGTCCTACCGCCCACTTGTCCATCTCAACCATATTTTCTACTGGCACTAAATCATTTTTAGGGTCGAAACCATTCAGGTTGGCCAGCAAGAAGCGAGCAGTATTACGAATACGGCGATACGCATCCGCCGAACGATTTAGGATTTCATCGGATACGGCAATTTCGCTGCGATAATCGGTAGACGCAACCCACAAGCGCAAGATATCTGCCCCCAATTTATTGGTTACATGTTGCGGCGCAATCGTATTGCCCAAAGATTTGGACATTTTTTTACCATCACCGTCTACGGTGAAACCGTGGGTCAAGACCTGCTTATAGGGTGCATGGCCGGTGGTAGCAACTGACGTAATCAGTGATGACATAAACCAGCCTCGATGCTGATCCGAGCCTTCCAGATACAAGTCGGCAGAAGCCGGTATGTCGTCACGTTTGTCGACCACAAAATAGTGACTAACCCCTGAGTCAAACCACACATCCAGAGTATCCGGCACTTTGACATAGGTATCAGCATCATCACCCAGCATCTCGCTGAGTTCGATATCCCACCAAGCCTGTATACCTTTTTGTTCTACCAACTTGGCGACTTTTTCCAGCAAAGCATCCGTATCAGGGTGCAAGTCTCCATTGTCTTTATGGACAAAAAGGGCAATCGGCACTCCCCAAGTACGCTGACGAGAAATACACCAATCTGGGCGTCCGGCTACCATGGTTTCAATACGACTTTCACCCCATTCTGGGATCCACTCGGTCTTATGAATTTCTTCAATTGAAGACTGACGCAGACCATTTTTATCCATACCGATAAACCACTGAGGCGTGGCACGGAAAATCAACGGGGTTTTGTGACGCCAGCAATGAGGGTAACTATGCACATAAGAATGATGATGCACTAATGAACCATGCTCTTTTAGTACTTCAACCACATGATTATTGGCCTTAAATACATGCTCGCCGGCAAAAAATTCAGTTCCTTCCAGGTAGACCCCATTGGCACCAACCGGATTGGCCACTTCTAGGTTGTATTTGCTGCCCACATTAAAATCGTCAACCCCGTGTCCGGGAGCAGTATGCACACACCCGGTACCGGCATCGGTGGTAACGTGATCACCTAAAATAAGTGGTACGGTAAAATCGTAAAATGGATGCTGTAACAGATGATTTTCAATGGCATCACCATGGCAGTAACCTAAGGCGTGATAATGGTCAAAGCCAAAACGGCCCATACATTCTGTCACCAGTTCAGAGGCAATCACCAGACGTTCTTTACCGCTTGGGGCCTCGACCTGCACTAAGGTGTATTCTAATTGAGGACTCACACAAACCGCGCGGTTAGCGGGCAATGTCCAGGGAGTTGTGGTCCAGATAAGCACTGACACCGGGCCTTCGCCCACATGCCCTTCAGGATGTTTAAAACTCTCAACCAGGCCTTGCTCATCGGCAACTTTAAAGCGCACATCGATAGAGGGAGAGGTTTTATCCTGATACTCCACTTCTGCTTCTGCCAGGGCTGAGCCGCAATCGGTGCACCAATGTACCGGTTTAAAGCCTTTTTCCAGATGGCCCGAGCGCACAATATTGCCCAACTCACGGATAATGTCAGCTTCAGATTGGAAATCCATGGTTTTGTAGGGCTTATCCCACTCGCCTAATATACCTAAGCGAATAAAGTCTTTCTTTTGTCCTTCAATTTGACGCTCTGCGTAATCACGGCATTTTTGTCTAAATTCCGCCGCCGTGACTTTTTTACCCGGTTTGCCGACTTTCTTTTCAACCATCAATTCTATTGGCAAACCATGGCAGTCCCAACCAGGAACATAGGGGGCGTCAAAATCCGCCAGGGTTTTAGACTTTACAATGACATCCTTAAGGATCTTGTTAACCGCATGACCTATATGAATGTCGCCATTCGCATAGGGAGGGCCATCATGCAAAATAAAGGGCGTCTTGCCTTTTTTAGCGGCACGGATCTTGTGATACAGCTGCTTGTCTGTCCACTCTTTGAGCATTTTCGGCTCTTTTTGAGCGAGGTTTCCCCGCATTGGAAACTCGGTTTTAGGTAAATTTAAAGTATGTTTGTAATCGCTCATTAGTGCTTTGATCCAAAATCCGTCACGGGACTAAAAAAAATTAATTCACACCGAACAAGTTTTTCGCTTGTTGGGCATCAAGTTTTATCTGTTGGTGCAGAAGTTCAAACGAGTCAAACTTCATTTCTTGTCTCAATTTAGCGTGTATCGCTACTGAGATAAAACGGCCATAAATATTGCCGTTAAAATTAAAAACATGTACTTCTAATTGCGAACGTTGACCATTCACCGTTGGCCGACTGCCTATATTGGCCACTCCAAAATATTGCTGAGCATCAATTCCCACCGAAACGGCAAACACGCCATTAATCGGCGCAGTGCAGCGTTTGAGCAATAAATTAGCTGTTGGAAAGCCAATAGTGCGACCTCTTTTATCCCCATGTAATACTTTTCCGGCGATAGTAAAAGCACGGCCCAACATTTGCCCGGCCAGAACAAAATTATTGTCAGTTAAAGCCTCACGCACCGCGGTAGAACTGATGCGACAATCCTTCAAACGAAAACTCTGAGTGCTCTCTAGCTCAAAGTCGCATTTATCGCCCTCATACTGCAGCATGTTGAAGTCGCCGCCCCTGCCCTTGCCAAAGCGAAAATCATCACCCACCACCAAGTATTTAATACCGAGCTTTTCAACTAACAATTCTTCAACAAATTGCTCCGCCGTATAACAGGAAAACTTACGATCAAATCTGATGCACAGCAGGCGATCAATACCCAATCGTTTAAGTTGGCTGTATTTGTCTCGCAGCAAACTCAAGCGTGCTGGGGCAGTATCGGGGCTAAACAGTTCTTCAGGCTGAGGTTCGAATACCATAACGGTTGCCGGCAAACCCAGTTGACGGGATTTCTCCACCACTTCCTTCAATACCGCTTGATGCCCCAAATGCACACCATCAAACTTGCCAATGGT
Source organism: Paraglaciecola sp. (assembly GCA_034111125.1). Lineage (GTDB taxonomy): Bacteria > Pseudomonadota > Gammaproteobacteria > Enterobacterales > Alteromonadaceae > Paraglaciecola. Next base: position 17,860 of record JAWUXW010000118.1, on the reverse strand, counting down.
CAGCACACATCCCTTATGCTTGTCCCGGATATTATGCAAACCGCGGATTAATTCCACCCTATCCCCCGTAATATGCCGCTCATTGCGTCGAAAACCTAGGATTATAACTGACTGAGGCGCGAAAGAAAGACGATTGGCGGGTGCTTTGATGATTTTTGTAAAAAGTATCAAAATCAATATTATTGCTAACAACCATCAGCATAGGCTCTATTAGCATTGTCTACGCTCTGCGTGCAGCAGTTTTAAAGGTTCTCGGTCTGATACCCAGCAAAAGCAATGAAATCAAAAAAACCAATCCACCCAAAGAAATTAGCATGGCCAAGCTTGTTACCTTATCCAGCAATGACCACTCAATCCATCGCTCAATAACTGGATTAAAATAGTAGATAACACTCACCATCAACAGGGTTGAGATGACTATCTTGCTCAATAGAATTAAGGTGTCGTGAGATGCCTTATATACGCCAGTTTTCTGAAGGGTAAAATACAGTAATCCGGCATTCATGGTGGCTGACAGTGTTGTGCCAATGGCCAGACCTACATAACCAAATGGCACAGCGAGCAGAAGATTAAACAACATATTGGCCGCCATACACCATATACCGTATTTAACTGGTGTTTTCATGTCCTGACGGGAGAAGAATCCCGGCGCTAGCACTTTAACCAGCATAAAACTCCATAGGCCACAGGCATAGGCCATCAAACTATAAGAAGCAAAATTAGCGTCTTTGGGGCTAAACTCTCCTCGCTGAAATATGGTCAACAACATGGGTTCGGCCAACACAATTAAGCCCGCAGCGGCCGGGATACCCAACACGCTAACCATTCGTAATGCCCAGTCAAGGTTAGCGCTAAACGCCTGATTGTCCTTACTGACATGGTTTCGGGACAAGGCGGGTAAGATCACTGTGGCAATGGCAATTCCAAATAGTCCCAGAGGGAATTCCAGCAAGCGATCAGAGTAATACAGCCAGCTGATGGAGCCGGTCATTAAAAAGCTGGCGATCATCGTGTCTAAAAGCAGGTTTATCTGCCCTACCGAAACGCCAAACATGGCCGGGATCATTAGGCGTCGCACTTTAACCACATCAGGATCTGACCAACCCCAGGTAGGTTTAACCAAAACCCCGGCTTTAAACAAAAACGGCAATAAGAACAATAACTGCAGCAATCCACCTAAAAATACTCCCCAGGCTAAAGCAAATGCTGGCTGTTCAAACTCAGGGGCTAAGTATATTGCACAGCTAATGATAGCGACATTGAGCAATACCGGGGTAAAGGCTGCTACCGCAAATTTGTTTAAGGTATTGAGTATGGCGCCAGCCAAGCCCGTCAATGACACAAACAATAAATAGGGAAAGGTGATTTTTAGCATCAAGGATGCCATCTCGAATTTGGTCCCGTCTGGTTGCTCATTAACATAGTCGATAAACCAGCCGGCACCAAACATTGCCGCCAAAATAGGCGAACCAATCACGCCAAGCACCGTAACCAATGTGACGACTACGCCCAAAGTGCCCGATATCTTGGCAATAAACTGCTGTAAATGTTCCTTGTCACCTTCGTTTTTAACCTGGGTAAGCACAGGAATAAATGCCTGGGCAAACGCCCCCTCAACAAACAAGCGACGCAGAAAATTGGGGATTTTATTGGCGAATAGAAACACATCGGAGGCCTCTCCTGCCCCCATTAGGTTTGCTACCACGACATCCCTTAACAACCCCAAGACCCTTGAGACCAAGGTCATAAGGCTAACAATTAGTCCTGATCTAAGTAATTTTCCAGACACCAAGTAATTCCAAAGGGTACAAAAAACTCATTATGCGTGAACAACCTAAAGAGAGTCCATATATATACTACTTCAACCGAGATGATTAACTATGATCTGCGGCCCTTGCAGAGCAGTCTGAATATTCATATAATATTCCCGCAAAATAGTTTGACAAACCCCCTGACGATAAGGATAATCCGCACCCTTGAATTTTGACTAGAATCGTTTTGGGAGTTCCAACTTGGCTAACATTAAGTCTGCTAAGAAACGTGCATTACAATCTGAAAAGCGTCGCCAGCACAATGCTAGCCGTCGCTCTATGACACGTACATCTTTAAAGAAAATACTAGCGGCTATCGCCTCTGGTGACAAAACAGCTGCACAAACAGCATATAGTGCGGCCGTTCCTTTACTTGACCGAATGGCAACTAAAGGCTTGATCCATAAAAATAAGGCTGCTCGTCATAAGAGCCGCCTTGCAGCACAGATCAAAGCATTAGCCTAATCGCTCGCGATAGACTAAGCATATCAAAAAGCGCCGATGGCGCTTTTTTTGTGCCTATTAATTAGAGTCAAAAGACAAGTCACCACAAAGGAACAGAGATCGTAGAGTAATACCAATCCGCCTAAATATCTGCTCACTCAGCGATGCATAAAAGTAGCGTAAGCGACTTTGCTATCGCCCTTCGGGAAGGGCTGGCAAGGTCCCTAGCTGCATTGCAACGTCTATGAAGGCAAACAGCATTCCTTCAACGTTACGCTTTGCTATGAAACTTGCCAAGGCCTTCTGAGTTGATCACATATCAAGGCGGAATGGTATAAGCAAGGTTTGAAATCTTCCTATCTTAAAAATCCTTTCCTCTGCGAACTCTGTGGTGAATAAATACTCTTTAGCTTGCGCGGTAGATTTTTTCTTGGTGTTGAAACCTTTTAGTTAAGCGAAGTCAGCTGCCAGGTTTTCTAACCACGGCACCACTTCAGTTTCCGGCTCAAGGGTTTCACAGGCGTCTATCTCTAATAAATCCGCCACCGGCTTGCCCTGCAGTTCAATCAACAAGGTATGAATTTGACGCCCGGCACCACAATAGGTTTCCCCGTAACTACTATCCCCCAAACCAACAACAGCAAAGGGTTTCTGCTCCATTAAGGGGGAATGCTCACGTAAGTCGACAATAAAAAACTCCAGATTAGGTGGTACATCCCCCTGTCCAGTCGTTGAGCTAATAAAAATTGCCCCACTGACCTGTTTGAAATCTTCCAGACTAGGATCGTCAAAAATTTTGGTGTTGACGCCCTTGCTATCAAACATCTCCTTCACTTGCTCCGCTACATGCTGAGCATTGCCATACACCGTACCTACAAATATTCCCACTTCACTCATATTGTCTACTTACCTTTTATCTAAAAAATAATGCCATACAAACAGCTCACCTACTTAATCCGCTTGCTGCATGTTCAATTGGCTTTTTGCACACTTTCCCATTCGCTAAGTAGTTTAACCATACGTTGATCAAACACACATTGGATCTTTAATTTTTTTAGAGTCACCGGATGAATTAACTGCAAGGCATGGCATGTCAGTGCCAATCCGGTAAATGCATAATGCTCGCGAACAAACTTATTATGTTTGCCATCGCCATGGGTGGTATCCCCCACGATTGGGTGGTTAATATGGGCCATATGTCTTCTCAATTGATGCTTTCGACCTGTTGTTGGCGCCAACCTCAATAAGGAATAACGGGCACTGGGATAACGACTGACTGGAAACGGCAACTCAAAAGTGGATAGGCGTTGATACGCAGTACTGGCCTCCTGGGCGGGTTTGTCTTGCTTTGCCATTTTATCGGCAATTTTGTCCAGTTTTTCTTTTAAGGCATGATCAATCACCCCATCGGCCGGCGCATGCCCACGCACAATGGCAAAATAGGTTTTGTTAATCTGTTGACTGGCAAATTGTTGGTTTAATAATCTGGCGACCTCAGCTGACAGGGCAAACAAGAGAACGCCCGATGTCGGCCGATCCAGGCGATGTACCGGATACACATGCTGACCAATTTGATCCCGCAACATCTGCATGGCAAAGCGGGTCTCATGCTTATCAATTAAACTGCGATGTACTAATAACCCGGGGGGTTTATCCATCGCTACCATATATTCGTCCTGATAAACAATACTCAAGCTCATCAATGCTGCTCGCTTAAGCGTTGGTCTATTTTGAGTAAGATAGCCAGCACTTCGCCAGCACTTTCTTTAAACATTTCTTGTCCCATGGGGTAAAGGGCTATTTTGCCTGGCAATGGTAAGGCCTGTGCCATTAGCGTACTCATCTTGGGGATAAACAAAAATTGCAGCCAATGCTCAAATGCCATACGATCACAGGCAAACGGCGCTGTACTTTGCATCGCCCAATCTGATGGCTGGCTAGAAGTCCATAACAAGGCAATTTTCATAGTGTTCTCTAGCTCCGCAAGAAGGGCATCAATTTGGACTTCTAAGGCTTCACGTGGCATGATCTGGTGCATATTTTTAGCTAGTTTTGGCTTGTTTCATTTTTTTCGAGCTATAGGTTAACATGAGTCATATCGATACGATCAGCGAATTTCTATTGCAAGCCGGTACGGATTATCGAGTTTTCGATATGGCAAGAGGGATCAAAAAACTTTCAAGTCAGCAATTTTTGAATATCGAGAATGCCCTGATCCCTGCGCCCTATCCACGTCAGCAACACGCCTGGTTTGGACTACTATTTAACAATAAACAATTAGGCACAGAGCATTATATTTGGTTTGTAAAACTCCCTTTAGATGAAAAAGGTATTTTGGTATCTGCGGCCCGTAATCATTTCCTACAAATTATTGTTGATGCATTGGCACAACAACGCGAAAATTGCCAGCAGGTGGACGGTCAACTACCAGAGAATCCTTACAGTTTTGTGCCAATTCAACAGCAGCTTGCTGATTTCAATAGTATTAGTAGAAACGAACTGAAGCTCGGTCAGTCTATTCATTATCCTGCCGCGTTAGCCTATATTAAACAAGCTGAGCAATTGGACTGGCGTCAAGTCCCCCTGCAAGGCATCGCTGATATCGGCGCATTGGCTAGGCAAAAAGAGACCGTAAACCTGTTGGTTGATAGGTTTTCTGTGCTCGCGGAGGATGTGCAAACCTCCCTGTGTGCCTCATTGGAAAATCAAGTCATCGAAAGCAAATTGAGTCACTGTATTCACGCCTGGCTTATGCAGGATTTTAAAAATGTAACGCATCTGCAATCCAGCCTTAGGGCATTAAGCCAAAGTACTGCAAAAAAACTTGTGAGAGAGTTGATCCTGCAGACCTTGAATTCAGAACATGGCCTTGACCAAAATATTCTTATCCTATTGGCCGCAAGGCATTGGCGACAAATGAATGATGAGCAAATCTTGAAACTATTTATCAACAACCTGGCAGAAATGGATACTGAGCTGTTTATCAATTTATATGCAGACTTGGTACAACTTCCGACGCTGAGACAGCAAATGTTAAGTGTTCTGCGCTGGCCACAGAAATCAGCACGTCTTACAGCCGCTATTGGTCAATTATTTAGTGGGCAAGCCAAATGAACCTCTTTGATTTAGTTTTGTTGTTGGGGATTTTACTGATTATCGGTCAATTTTGGCGTATACGTGGGATCTCAGAAAAGGCCAATGAGCATCTGAAGCACTACTGTGAGCTAAACCAATTGCAACTCATCAGCGTCGCCCGCCGTAAAACCCGTATAGGCAGTTACAAAGGAAAACTAGACTGGCAAATCGAATTTTTGTTTGAGTTTTCTGGCACGGGGGAGGACAGTTATCAGGGAAGTCTTATAATGACCGGGCTGTTTGCATTAGAAACCAATACCCCAGCGTACCGAATAAATTAGTTAGATTCGGAATATATTTAGAAAGGTAGCAATAGATAAAATAATGGCGTGACCTAAATGACTTCAGGTCACGCCTTTATAGAATTTTGAGGGTCCCTCTCTGCGATCCTTTGCAAAAACTGTCCTTTTCAACATCCATATTACGACAGCTCCCTCCGATCTCATTAATCCAATGAGCCACTCTTCCCGAGTGTGTCCTTTTCCCTTAATCTCGTATTCCCACGAGGCACCCAATCCGAGTGTGTCCTATTGCAGAGTCCATTCTAGAGAACATTCCCTTGCCTCTCCATCAAATCCTTTCTCACTGCGCCATCCTAGTCGCAGTATTCCTCTTTCCTGAGGTTGTCCAAGTTCATCCCTGTGTCATCCTGACTCGTCGTGTTTCCTTGTGACTGATATAAAGATATAGCAATTTGAAAGTTTTGCGATGGGATAAATATGAATGTTTAAACTCGACTTAAGACCAAAGTATTAGAACAAGATTTTTATCTTTTAAAAACAAATGCTTACTTTTAATGCAAGTCAATATACTGAGGGTAATAGTGCTTTATGCTTACGTCTTTGTACGAAATATCTTACAAATTCGAAGGGAAATTTCGTACCACGGAAATTTGAGGGATTGAGAGACCAAGCAATCGTTGTGGATATCACAATATATTGACGCTGTAGAAAACAATTAGGCTTATGATTAATCACGATGCCGGAACATAATATGCCCGGTGATGTGTCCTACTTTCAGTTCTTCAACTAACTGATAATCACCATCGGCAAAAAATGTTAAACACTTTGCTAAGGTAACAAACGTTCCAACTCCTTGGCTGCTAGTATCTTCAAGCATAACACCATCGACTGCACTCATCAGCATATGCCCCAAACCATGGTGCTGCTGATCTGGGTGCACGCCAATTAATGACAACATATGAAAATGATCGACCGGCATCCGTCCTCTCACTTTATGCTCTTTTTCCATCATTTGTTTGGTGCCAAAAAATCCTGCGGTAAGCAACATTTTCAGACGCCAATGCCAAAACCTACCCGGTCCAAAGGCTGCATCTGGCGATGTCAAACAAGCAACAGCGAGCAGGCGCTGTTCATCAAACAAGCCGATCATCGGCTGTTTTGCCTGCCAAAATGCGTTCAACTCTTCGCGGATCGCTGAACGCAAACGGGACTCATAGCCTTCTTTTTCAATTTGGAAAATATCAACAAAAAGTGGATCGTCGTGGTAAGCAAGATAAAGAATGGACGCCGCAATCTTTAGGTCTTCGGCGGTCAAAAAAACAGCTTTAATATTACTGATATCAATTTCTTCAGGGGCCAGCACGGAGCTCATTTACTTTTACTCTTGTTATTTTACTGATTATTCTACCGTAAGCCTGAACAGTTGTTAATATTAGGTTAAAGATTATCCGTGACTATACTGAAGTTTAATTAATTGAATAGGATTTACACAATGGAAAGCTACCACACAACGATGAGCGACTTGTTCCAACAGCTAGGTCTAGCAAGTGATGAAAAATCGATCGAAACGTTTATTCAGTTGCATAGTGGTTTAGAGCAAAAAATTCACATCGAACAGGCACCTTTTTGGTCAAGACAACAAGCAGGGTTCATAGAAAGTTCGCTGGTCGAAGATGCCGAGTGGGCAGAACTAATCGACCAGCTAAATGCACTTTTGAGGTAGAAAAAACTAGCAGTTACTGGCTTAACATCTCATAGGCAGTTCCCCCCAACCGGCTAGCTTACCATTTTTAAGCACTAGGGGAGGCATTCGTCTTTTGTCGTTACACCGTCACCGTCTTTGCGCTGGGTGCGAAAATACAGCACCTGCTATCTGTCCTGAGCTTTTTCATGCAACTCATTGAAATCCGCTACGCCCATACGATCAGAGACTTGAGCCAAGGTCATATTTGGTGACAACTCATTAATATTTTTTCTGTTTTTATATTCCCGATCCTGCCAATCGGCATGATAACCATCTACTCCATCACCATCGACGGAAATGACACAACCACTTAAATCTAAAGACAGACCCACGACGCCGGCTAACAATATATTACGCATTTACAACTCCTTATTGATAACATTAGACCTACAAGCCTAATTGTTTGATGCTGAATTAACTTCGAATTTAACTAAAGAACGGTTTTTTGTTCATTCCAATTGATCCCCACTCAAAAACAAGGCCAATTTATAATTAGTTGTTTTTTAAAGATTTATCAATATACCGGACATTTTTAGTGTTTTTCTAATAAGATAAAAAACCAATAAGTGAGTATTTTGACCCATATGCAAGATAGCCAAGACTATATACTAAGTATTTGCCATGCCCTGAGTAAGCAGGGCAAACGACCCACGGTGGCACTTATTCGCAGCCACGCGAATCGCTCCTTGATGATCCCGCAAGTAATTAAAGCTCTGCAAGCCTGGAAACAGAATCCTCAAGCCGGTAGCCCATTAAAAAAACCACCAAAGAATGACAACACTAATGATCAGCGTTCCCTGGAGCAACGAATTGAGGACCTGGAAAAACAAATAGCGCAGATGTCGAAGCAGCTCTCGGTACTGTAATATTCCCGGGGAACTCTGCTTCTGTGTTGAACCCTATTCGAAGTATGGACGATTTCGTAGACCTTAACTCAGGTGATACCAACTCGCTCGATGATTTGTGGCTGCAATTTTTGCAGAAAACTGCCGAGATCTGACGCTAATGTTTCTTTGGGTACTAAGCCTACCTGTTCAAGCACAACCTCACCACTTGCGTTATCAACACTGAGGAAAAAGTCATCCTCGTCGGTTAGGGCAAAAAATATAGTTTCCGCTTGTTGTAGTCGCCTCTTCATTAATACGTGACCCACAATATTTTGCTGTAATCGTTGATAATCCTGCTCATTCCAGGCTTGTAACAGTTGCAACTTGCCTTGCTCAGCTTGTGCATTGAGGTTATCGCTCCAGTAGCGCCCGTAATAAGCGATGATATCCGGATGAATTGTCATCTCAAGCCCTGCTTCCAAACCAGTAAACACACCGGGTACTTCCCGCAATACTGGCTTCCAGGCAACCAAGTCCCCGTCTTTTTTTTCCTGGCGATAACATTGGGATGGCCACTTAGAGTTAAATTCAATTTTTGTCTCTTCAGGGCTTTGCAGTATTAATTTTTCGTAGCACAAGACAAATTCGTCTAATGCCGTATTTAAGTTTTGAGTCATTTAGAGTGATGCTAATTAATAGAATTTTTTGATGTGCTAAATGTAGCATTTAATGTAGATAATTAAATTGAAAAAACACCTTATTTCCAGTATCTTACTGGTGCAATATCGGGATAAGAAGAACGGACCGTAATCATGAAAAAACCCACTCAGACAGAAGATACCAAGACTTATCATCTCAGTCACCTTAGTTTGGGGAAAACATCCAAATACTATGAATACTATGCTCCTGAGTTACTGCAAGCCGTACCGAGAAGTCTAAACCGGGCAGAGCTGCGTTTACCGGATGGACTACCCTTTCATGGCGCTGACAGATGGAACGGTTATGAATTATCCTGGTTAAATAACAAGGGTAAACCGCAGATTGCTATTTTGCAGGCTCTGGTGCCGGCAAACTCGACAAATTTGATCGAATCTAAGTCTTTCAAACTTTACTTAAATAGCTTTAATCAAAGCAAGATTGAGTCATTGCAAATACTGCAAAGCACCATCTGCAAAGATCTATCTGCCTGCGCGGATGAACAAGTGCAGGTGAAACTATTTAGACCCAATCAATTTTCTGAACTGCAACTCGCCACTTGGGATGGACAATGTATTGATGAGCTTGATATTGAGGTGAATGACTATCAGCTTGACCCCAGCTACTTATTGGCTGAAGGGCAGTTGGTCAGCGAAACATTGACTAGTCATTTATTAAAATCGAATTGTTTAATTACTAACCAACCAGACTGGGGCAGCATTTCAATACGCTACCACGGCAGAGCTATCAATCGTGAAGGACTGTTGCGTTACTTAATTTCGTTTCGTCAGCATAATGAGTTTCATGAACAATGTGTAGAAAGAATTTTTTGCGACTTAATACACTATTGTACCCCTCAAAAACTGAGCGTTTATGCTCGATATACTCGCAGAGGCGGTTTGGATATTAATCCATTTAGAAGTAACTTCGAGTCGATTTACCCCGAACAACGACTCGCAAGGCAGTAGAAACACGATTTTTACCTGCTACGCACTATATAAACCGTTAAAAGTCGTTAATGTATGCAAGGCTCTTTAAATAACCATTGTATTACTACATTTATTAATCATTATTGGGACATAAATGACCACACCCACAACACCGATGAAAAACGATGAAAAAGCCTTACTCTCTTTGAAAAAGAAAATGCTTAATCTTTCTCAATTTATAGTCAAACTGACAAATTTTTATCAAGGTATCAGTCCATCTCTGGACGGAGAGTTAAAAACATTACGCGCAAATTTGAGCAACCCCGAAACGTTCGGCGCAGCCGAGGCCAATATTCGCATGCTCGTGAGCCTGATGATGGACGATAGCGTCGTTGTTAGAAATCAAAATCATCAGAGTGCGGATTTACTTAAGAACTCTATTCGAAATTTGCAAGGGCAGCAAAACTTACCTGAGGCCACGCAAAAGGCAATTGATGAGTTATCGACTGTCTTACATATGCCCCCGTCCTCATTTCTAGATTCCCTAGCGAACTTTGAACAGATCCTTACACTATATCAAGAAATAATTGAGCAGTACTTCCACCCTGCTAGCCATACAAAACCCGCAGTGGCCCCTAAAAACGTAAAAACGGATGGTGACGCGGGGGATGAGTATCAATATTTAATTGATGAATTGTCCACCCTACTAGGCGGTTTGAAGTCAAGCAATAGTAAGGACGCTGAACTATCCAAGATACGAGTTAAACTGCGGGGTACAGTTGCGCCAGAGACCTTACTTTACTGCTGCCAGAAAGTGATTGCTGTGCTCAGCAAAGATATTTCTGTTGAGCGCAGTCACAATGAAAAATTTGTGGTGGTGCTACAAAATTCACTGTCTGATGTGAACGAAAAAGTTGCCCACTCAATTGAGGGTGTTGAACAGCAATTTAGCAAAAAAGAACAAAATAGCGATTTTTTAATTGACCAGATCACAGACATTGAAAATGTCGTCGACAGCAGCACTTACTTGCAACAATTGAAAAATCAGGCAAGCGACTATTTGAGCAAAATATCAGCCAACATAGATGACCGTAAGCAGTCGGACAAAGAAGAACAGCTGCAGCTAATAGCTTTGTTAAATGACATGCAATCCCAACTGAGTAGTTTGGAAAATGACGCTGCAGAATACAAAAAACGATTGGCTGAGCAAAAACATCGCAGCAATCGCGATCCGCTGACCAAACTAGCCAATCGAACGGCTTATGAACAACGAGTTGAAATTGAATATCTGCGCTGGCGTAGGAGTAAACTGCCCCTATCACTTGCGGTGTTAGACATTGATCATTTCAAACGTATTAATGACACGTACGGCCATGCTGCGGGAGATAAGACTCTGCAAGTCATTGCTCAAGCCATGGACAAAATCGTGCGCAGCACCGATTTTTTATCGCGCTGGGGAGGGGAAGAGTTTGTTATTTTGTTTCCTGATACAGACACAGCTGGTTTATCAGTAGTCTTAGAAAAAATACGCCGCAAAATCCAAGCCATCCCATTTAAATTTAAGGATGAAAAGGTCACAATTACTATATCCATCGGCGCGACCTATTTTAACAATAATGATAGTCCTGGAACCGTCTTTGAGCGGGCCGACGAAAATTTGTATAAGGCCAAAAATACTGGCCGAAATCGCTGTGTTTTAGAATAAGGACATTATGGAAAACATCCAACTCAACCCACTTGGGACGATGAGTCAGTTATCTCAATTAGAAGTGGACCAGTTAAATAAGTCAGCCGACAGTGAACTTTATCAACTATTTCGCAATTGCAGCTTGGCGGTGCTCAATAGTGGCGCTGAAACCGACAACAGCGAAAGTATCTTCGCCATGCATCAGGATTTTGACATTCGCTTAATCAGCCGTGAACGTGGCGTCAAGATTGAGCTTGTTAACCCACCGGAAATCTCCTTTGTCGATGGAAAACTGATTAAAGGCGTGCATGAACATTTATTTTGTGTACTACGTGACATCTTGCACATTGGCACGAAGTACCGCTCAGTAGAGTATGCCGGCGTGTCCGAGTCGGCCTATATAACTCACGGTTTATTTGACATGTTGCGACATGCACAGGCCACCAAAAATACTGCTGAATTAAATATGGTAGTGTGCTGGGGGGGACATTCTATTGGTGAAGTAGAGTATCGGTATACCAAAGAGGTGGGTTACCAACTGGGGTTACGAGAGTTAAACATATGTACGGGTTGCGGGCCAGGCGCCATGAAAGGCCCCATGAAAGGGGCCACCATAGGGCACGCCAAACAACGCTATCGTGACGGTCGTTATTTAGGCATAACGGAACCGAGTATCATCGCTGCCGAGCCACCCAACGCCATTGTTAATGAACTTGTGATCATGCCAGACATTGAAAAACGTCTGGAAGCGTTTGTCAGAATGTCCCACGCCATAGTGGTTTTCCCCGGTGGTGCTGGCACCGCAGAGGAACTACTTTACCTAATTGGCATAATGTTAGATAAACAAAATGCAGATCAGATTCTTCCTATTATCTTGACCGGGCCTGAGCATAGCAAAGCCTATTTCGAGTCTATAGACCGTTTTATTGGCGCAACCTTGGGCGAAGAAGCGCAAGCCCTGTATGATATTATTGTTGGCGACCCTGCGCGCGTAGCGCAAACCATTAAAACCAGGCAAAGCAATGTGAGAGAATATCGACGTAACACCGGTGATTCTTTTGATTTTAACTGGTCACTAAAAATCAGCCCTGAATTCCAGCAGCCTTTTATTCCCAGTCATTCCGGCATGGCGTCTTTAAATTTACATTTCGCTCAACCCAAGGTCGAGCTTGCAGCAGCCTTGCGTAAGGCATTTTCAGGTATCGTAGCAGGTAATGTAAAAGCCGAGGGCGTGAAACTTATCCGAGATGCCGGCCCTTTCCAATTAAACGGAGATCCAGAATTAATGACATTAATGGACGACTTACTGCAATCATTTGTCACGCAACAACGAATGAAATTGCCCGGTAGCGATTACAACCCCTGTTATCAGGTAATGAAGTGATGTGTAAACCTTCGTTAAAGATGCAATAATTTGCGTTCACTGGCCTTCCCTTGTTTGGCTATCTTGATAAAATCAAGGTGGACAACAAGCTACAATGACATAAGTATTAGATGAATAGTAAAATCGTTAGAAGAATTGGCATCGGAGTGTTTTTATATGGACTGTTTGTTGCAGCCGTTGTGTTATGGTATCCAGATACTCCTCAAGGCATGAGCTGGAAAGACAGAGAAGAGTACAACAAGGTACAAATTTCCAAACTTGAATTGGGTGCAAACAGACAGGAAATATTGACCCTGTTAGGTAGCCCTGATATCACTGAAGCAAAACGCACCAGCAACGGCAACTTGCAGGTGATGTGTTACCGCACCCAGCATCGTCAATCTGACGGTATTACCACCGAAGATGAATGTACCCCACTATTGTTCGAAGATGAAAAATTAATTGCCTGGGGTGATAGCGCCTACCAAAGCTATACTGATGGATGAAAGCAAGGCACCTGACTACCTTGCTGCTGATGCTCACTTAAGTTTACAAACATAGCCGTGTTTATGCCAGCAGAGCCTATCAAGCAACAATACCAAAGCCTGGAGACACTACTTAAAACCTATCGCCAGTCTACCCTTGGTACTGAGCACATACAGCAAACCTTAAGCTTCTGCGATAAATTACTGAGTCTGGCGAAAAACCATCCCGACGCGGTATTTGCCCAATCACAACTGTATAAAAGCAAATTACCCTACGTATTAAATCTGTGTTTTAACACCTGCTTATTGACTTGCCTTATCGGTGTGCGCAACAAGCTCAACCACACCACCAATCAGCAACTAATGTGTGGTGCAATTAATCTATTTGTATTTGAACAAGTCAATATTGAGAAACATTACAACAAGAATCAGCCAGCAATAAAGCTCGGCACTATAAACGAAAGAATGGTTAACGCTTTGTGCAGTAGTCGTCAGGACTGCTGGTTGGCCGCTTATCAAATGTGCACCACAGTGCACCAATTTATCCAAGAGCCTTCACCTGACAGCAATGCCCTATGCAAAGAGCAAAGTATAATATCGATAGCCGCGCGTCTGGCCTTGTTAAGCACCGACAATGCTCGTTTTAAAAAACTCAGTTTTGCTCAGGCCCTGCGGCACATTACCCTGCACTGCCCCGACAACTGGCAGGCGTTATTACACCCCCTAGTTGACTACCCAAGTCTAACGCCACCGGGGACTTACATAAAATTAGCCGAGCAACGTTACGCTATTGTTCTAGCAATTGCCGAGCAAGGGCACTTTGTAAAAGAACTAACAAACTTACCGTCAAATACTACTCCCCAGCCTGCTAATCTACTCACAAATAAGCGCCTTACCCACAGTTATGTTGCCCAATCGCTGAGCCGCTTTGGACAAATTGACCATTGGTGGAGCAGAGACTGGCAGGAGCAAAATAACACACGCAATGATCGGCTTATTAATCCCCTGCGCACGCCTTTTAATGATGTTTACAAATTAGACAAGCCTCCAACAGCTTTACTTGCCATCCAGACTCAACTCAATCAAACAGAGCCTGATATTCATAAACTAACCAGAGCCATTCGCAAAGAACCAGCGTTCGTCCAGTATCTGCAAAAATCTGCAAGCCAAGCCGCTCGAAAAAAGTTACCTGCAATGGACATTCAACATAGCCTGATGATGCACGGTTTTGAGCGTTCAGGCAGTATTTTAATGCAACACGCCTTGTTATCACGCCTCAACCAAAACTACTTTCCCTTGCAGCAGCATTTTATAAATTTCACCCAACTTAGAGGACACATTGCCGGAAGCCTCGCCCAGCAAAGTGGCCTATTTACCTTTGAACAGGCTTGTTCTTTAGCTTACTTCGCCACGGCCGGGCTATTTACTCACCCGGCCTTAAAAATCCAGAAACGCTGGCTCACCAAGAGCACAAGACTGTTCGACATCAATCAGTTGGATGGATTAAAAGGCAATGAGCAACTGCATAAACATGCGGTAATACTGGCTCAGGCATGGCAGCAAAACAGCGAGAACCTACTCGCCTTGCGCATGCACAACATGCAACCTGAGAAGATGAGTGGAACAGGTGGTGGGAGGAGGCTAGCCATGCTACTTGGCTTAAGCCTAATTAGCACCAGAGCACTATATTTCAGCCATGAAAAATCATGTACTCACAGTGAGCACTACCTCAAATGTGCCCTCAAACTACTTAATATTTCGCCTCTTGCCTTAGGCTCTCTGCAACAGCAATCCGTCAGTTATTGCCATAGCTACCAGCCCCTTGATTAGCATTTTTACTGCATAGTGGCTGGAAAAAACACCCTAAAAATGATATAAAACGTCCCCAAATTTGATCCCATTCAGTTTACATCCGAAAATCAGTGCTTAGGGCGTTGATGGGTAATAGAAAACACAAGGAAACTTCATGACTAAACAACGTATCACCGTTATCCGCGGTGACGGAATTGGCCCGGATATTATTGATTCTGCACTGCAGATACTTGACAAAGTCGGCTGTGATTTTGATTACGATTTTGCCGATGCAGGTTTAGTTGCACTGGAAAATCACGGTGAACTGCTACCCCAAGCAACTTTGGATATGATCAGTAAAAATAAAGTCGCGCTTAAGGGCCCGCTAACCACTCCCGTTGGTGAAGGATTTACTTCTATCAATGTCAGTTTACGTAAACAGTTTCAACTGTATGCTAACTTGCGTCCAGTTGTATCGTTTAAAGGCACCAAGGCTCGCTACGAAGACATAGACATCGTTACAATTCGTGAAAATACCGAAGGAATGTACTGTGGTCTGGGGCAGGTAGTTTCTGCAGATGGCAGCGAAGCGGAAGCAGTCAGTAAAGTAACCCGTGAAGGCTGTGAGCGTATTTTAACCTACGCCTATGAACTAGCCATACGAGACAATCGCAAGAAAGTCACAGCGGTGCATAAAGCGAATATTCTTAAATCAACCTCTGGTTTGTTTTTAAAGACCGCAAGAGAAGTCGCCCTGCGCTATCCGGATATCGAATCGACGGAAATGATTGTTGACAATACTTGCATGCAGCTAGTGATGAACCCCCACCAATTCGACGTGATTGTCACCACCAATTTGTTTGGTGATATATTGTCTGACTTATGTGCGGGCTTGGTTGGCGGCTTGGGCATGGCACCTGGTGCCAACATTGGTAAGGACTGTGCCATTTTCGAAGCGGTGCACGGCTCCGCTCCGGATATTGCAGGTAAAAACCTGGCTAACCCCACCTCCGTTATTCTCGCTTCGGTGCAGATGCTTGAATATCTTAATCTAGGTGAGCAAGCTGAAAAAATCCGTCATGCACTTAAAGACGTTATTGAGTCTGGTGATCGCACCACTAGTGATTTGGGCGGTACTCACGGCACCAGCGACTTTACCCAAGCTATGTTAGACCGTTTATAACATTCAGCAAATATAGATGACTATGGAGTGCTGTTGTTGTTGAGCACTCTTTTTTTTGGTTAATATTTTTCGATTATCAATTCAGTATATTCTTCTTTACGGATCAATCCCTGTCTGCTACCATTATTTCGGTGCATACGCATCCACATGGAATCATTGACAAGGAGTTTTCTAATGAAGAAGTTCATTTCTATATTAATTTTATCTGCATTTTCTTTGGGTACTTTTTCAAGCGCAAGTGTTGCCGCAAGAATGTTCGATCCAGCGGCCGAGACGTCGCAAATAAAAATGCAAAAGGTTAATTTGAATACGGCCACCGCAGATCAGTTGGTGACCTTACCCGGTGTAGGTAAGAAAAAAGCCGCAGCCATTATTGAATATCGCCAAAAGAACGGTAAGTTCAAGTCAATACAAGACTTAGCCGAAGTTAAAGGCATCGGCGCAAAGATGATTGAGAAATTAAATAGCAGGCTAGCGGTAAATTAACAGCTCGAATTAAAAAAGCAGCCTGAATAGCCGGACTGCTTTTTTTAAATTCTTCTGGGCTGGTTATTTATAGTGGTAAAGATTTCAAAAATTCCTTAAATTCATCACCTAGTTCTGGATGACGCAAGGCATACTCTACATTCGCCTTCATATAGCCAAGTTTACTGCCACAGTCATGGCTTTCTCCCTTCATGTAGTAAGCATCTACCTGCTCGATCTTCATCAACGCAGCAATAGCATCCGTTAACTGTACCTCATCCCCTGCACCCGGTGGTGTGAATTCAAGTAGATCCCAAATTTCACCCGATAACACATAACGTCCAACCACTGCCAGATCCGAAGGTGCATCAGCGATATCCGGCTTTTCCACCATGTTGTGTATTTTACCAGACTCGCCCGGTGACAGTTTTAGCCCTTCTAAATCAACGACGCCGTAGTTGCACACGTCTTGTTGAGGTACTTGCTCAACCATGATTTGGCTGACGCGGCTGGTGTTAAACTTAGCCGTCATGTCAGCCAAATTATCCTTTTTCGGATTGCTGGTAAATTCGTCTATGATCACGTCAGGTAACACAACAGCAAACGGCTCATTCCCCACCATAGGCCGGGCACACAACACCGCATGACCCAATCCTTTGGCTACACCTTGGCGCACATGCATTATGGTCACGTCTCTCGGGCAAATGCTCTGAACAGCTTCAAGCAACTGACGTTTCACCCGTTTTTCCAGAGTAGCCTCTAACTCAAAGCTGGTATCAAAATGGTTTTCAATACTGTTTTTACTGGCATGAGTAACCAGAATAATTTCTTTGATACCGGCATTCACGCACTCACTGACCACATACTGGATAAGTGGCTTGTCAACAACCGGCAACATTTCCTTAGGTATGGCTTTAGTTGCCGGTAGCATGCGGGTACCCAGACCCGCAACCGGAATAACTGCTTTTTTAACTTGTCCCATACTAGTATTCCTTAATCGATAATCCACGGCCAATCGCGTAATAGTGCAATCCGTATTCCATCATTAGATGGGGCTC
>JAWUXW010000117.1:0-20023 GCA_034111125.1 Paraglaciecola sp. | reverse complement strand
CGTCGGAGCGGTACTTATCCCAGGCGCGGCAGCCCCCAAGTTATTGACTCGCGAACACATTAAGAATATGAAAGAAGGTTCAGTCGTTGTGGATGTGGCCATTGACCAGGGGGGTTGCTTTGAAACATCTAAGGCCACCACCCATCAGGATCCGGTATATATCATTGACGGTGTGGTGCACTATTGTGTGGCGAATATGCCCGGCGGCGTAGCCAGAACCTCTACCATGGCACTGAATAACGCGACTCTGTCATTCGGTTTGGCATTAGCTAACAAAGGCCCTAAACAAGCCATGTTAGATGATGCTCATTTGCTCAACGGCCTAAATGTACACCAGGGGAAAGTGACCTATAAAGCAGTGACAAATGCCTTGGGTAGCGATCTCAATTTAGAGTATATGGACCCAATAGACGCCTTAAACACCCAATAACATTCCATGTTAATCTGTGATGTCTGGGGTGAACTGGCTTTTGCTTTGCAAAAGCAGAGGGCACAGCAAAAAACCACCTTTCGGGTGGTTTTTTGTGCGTTCAGAGTCTGGCTAAATCACGTTCTCAAGCAATGCTGCTATTTATCGCCCGCAGTGTAGCCACCGGATCCGGTGACTGGGTGATAGGCCGGCCAATCACCAGGTAATCGGCACCTACTTGCAGGGCTTGTTCCGGGGTCATAATCCTATGCTGATCCCCCTGCTCACTTCCGGCCGGTCGAATGCCCGGTGTGACCAAAGTAAAATTATAACCTAACTCGCGTTTAAGCATGCTTGCTTCTTGAGCTGAACACACTACCCCATCAAGGCCAGAGCGCTTAGTCAGTTGTGCCAGTCTCAAGACCTGTTCCTCAGGTGATGCAGTGATACCAACCTCGTTTAACTGGGCTTGATCCATACTGGTCAATACGGTAACTGCTAGCAATAGTGGTTTGTCCTTGGTAAAACCCCTGGCCAATTCACTTTGCGCATGTTCCATCATTTTGTGCCCGCCAGAAGCATGCACATTCAACATCCATACACCTAGATCTGCGGCTGCGATACAGGCCTTGGTAACGGTATTGGGGATATCGTGAAATTTTAGATCCAGAAACACATCAAAGTTTTTACTGACTAAACCTTTGACAAACTGTGGTCCAAAATAGGTAAACATTTCTTTGCCGACTTTTAATCGACATAAGCTTGGATCGATTTTATCGACAAAAGACAAGGCTTTGCCTTTATCCTCAAAATCCAGGGCAACAACTATTTTTGACGCTTGCATGACTATTACTCTCCGTCTAAACCCTTGATTGGTTTTACTACCCCCCATTTTTTACACGAGGGACACAGCCAATGCATTTGGCTGCCCGAAAAACCACAACTATGACAGCGATATTTGGGACGCTGCTTAATTTGCTCTTCTACCAGTTCTTTCAGTAAGACCAGACAATTGGTGGACCCTTGCTGTTCTTTTTGTTCAATGTACAGCCCCATCAAGGTCTTAAACCCTTTCATGGTGGGATGTTTTCTTAGTTGGTTCAGCAAAACTTCGGCCGCGTCCTGGGTCTCTCCCCGCTTGGCCATTAAGTCAACTTTGGCAAGATAAGCAGTGGCGCATTGTTGCCAGTACTTTTCCAGAATTTCTTCAAGTTGCTGATTGTCGTTTAGCTGCGTTGTACATTGTTCCAGCATGGGAACTGCTTCACTAAACCAGCTTATATCTCGGTCAGGTACTTGCTTTAAATACTCGATGGCCTGCTGGTACTGGCCTTGCTCTATGGCCATTTGTCCCAACATTAACCAGGGTCGCACTGCATGCTCATCGGCCATTACCGATTTTTGTAGATTTTTTTCCGCCAACTCATATTCTTGTTTACGCAGCTGAATGCACGCTTGTTCACAATAGAAGTGGGCAATTCGGGCACATAATTCTTCGCTGCCCCCGTTGTTGACCATCATATTTTCGGCTAGTTCTATCGCTCTTTCCCACTCTTTAGTGGTCTGATAAATATTAAAAAGCTGCTGCTGAGCATCCAAAAAATGCTTGTCACTGTTTAACAGTTGTAAAAATGCGTTTTCAGCCCGCTCTAAAAAACCCGCCAGCACATAGTCCCGGCCGAGTTCCTTTAAGGCGGATTCCCGCTGGGCACCTGATATTTGTTCTTTACTGACTAAATTTTGGTGGATCCTAATCGCCCGGTCCAATTCCCCCCGATGGCGAAAGAACTTGCCCATAGCAATATGGGTTTCCACCGTGTCACTATCTAAATCAATCATCTTAATCAGCGTATCCACGGCTTTATCTGGCTCATCGGATAGCAGAAAATTTAAACCTTTATAATAATGTTTGGAGAGAATTCTGGATTGTTTGCGTTGAGCTTGACGAACGCTATTTCTGCCCATGATCCATCCATAAGCAGCGGCTACCGGTAACAGTAAAAACAGCAGTTCAAGCATAGTTAAGTTTTATCCACTTGAGTCAACTTCTTATGCTGACGTTCAAGGCTTCGAATCCGCCACTTTAAACGGAGGAAATACCAGGATAAAGCGATAAGGGTGAATAATACGCCAAGCACCAGAGATATAGCCATTAACACTGAAACACGAATTTCAGACTCCGCAATAAGATAATTAACCATAACTAAGTGGCCATTTTGTGAACCAACAAAATCGGCACAAATCAATACCACGAGTATCACGATAAGAAAGGTTAACGTTTTGAATTTCATTACAGTCTAGCTCCAAAAAATGCGCGGTTTATGCTTTGGCGAAAAACACTCTACTATAGCTTTTTGACATGGGGATCAGTATCGACAATGAGAACAATAGCCTATCTCATCAATGTAAGACCTACTCTAACAAAAACGGCACTCCAATTGGAGTGCCGTTTAATAAATTTAACTAAAAATCAGTGAATTAAGTTCTCATTCACCCGTTCTCGCAATTCCTTTCCAGGTTTAAAGTGCGGGACGTATTTTCCGTCCAACTTAACTGTTTCACCCGTTTTCGGATTACGACCAACGCGAGGGGCTCGGTAATGCAAAGAAAAGCTGCCAAATCCTCGAATTTCGATACGCTCACCTTTTTGCAAGGTTTGCGCCATTTGCTCTAGCATTTCCTTAATCGCCGATTCCACATCTTTTGCGGGAACGTGACGGGCTTTGTCAGCCAGTCTTTCAATAAGTTCTGATTTAGTCATCTTGACCTCCGGATCAAACAAAAAATTGTGCTTAGCGATATTAAAGTGCGCCGATGGCATACATCAAGCGCATTTCGCCAAATTAATCGTCGCTTTTAGCTGCTTTGAAAGCATCAGCGAAGGCATTGGAGAAACCAACGTCTTCTTGCTGATTAACTTTGTCTAGTGCTTCTTTCTCATCTGCATTGTCTTTAGCTTTAACAGACAAGTTAACGATACGATTCTTGCGATCTACGCCCATAAATTTGGCTTCAATCTCAGAATCAACACTAACCAATTCAGATGCATCTTCAACACGTTCGCGAGCTAAATCACCAGCGCGGATATAACCTTCAACTTCTTCGCCAAGCTTAACGGTTACGCCTTTGGCGTCAACAGCGGTAACTATTCCAGTAACGATAGCACCTTTCTTAGTATCTGTCAGATACTGATTGAAGGGGTCTTCGTCGATTTGCTTGATACCAAGAGAAATACGTTCGCGCTCTGGGTCAACTTGTAATACAACAGCCGAAATTTCATCGCCTTTCTTGTAATCACGAACAGCGTCTTCGCCAGTCTTGTTCCAAGAAATGTCAGACAAGTGAACCAAACCGTCAATACCGCCATCAAGACCGATGAAGATACCGAAGTCAGTGATAGATTTAATCTTACCACTAACCTTGTCGCCTTTACTTTGTGCTGTAGCAAAATCGTCCCAAGGGTTAGATTTACATTGTTTGAGGCCAAGAGATATACGACGACGTTCTTCGTCAATTTCAAGTACCATAACTTCAACAGTGTCACCCAAATTAACCACTTTAGATGGGTGAATGTTTTTGTTGGTCCAATCCATTTCAGATACGTGTACTAAACCTTCCACGCCATCTTCGATTTCTACGAAACAACCGTAATCAGTCAAGTTGGTAACAGCACCAGTCAATTTAGCGCCTTCAGGGTAACGGTGAGCAATTTCTTGCCAAGGATCGTTGCCCATTTGCTTCATACCAAGAGAAACACGTGATTTCTCTTTATCAAACTTAAGAACTTTAACGTTGATTTCGTCACCAACATTAACGATTTCACTTGGGTGCTTAACGCGCTTCCAAGCCATATCGGTGATGTGCAGAAGACCATCTACACCACCTAAATCTACGAATGCGCCATAGTCAGTAAGGTTCTTAACGATACCCTTAACTTCATGGCCTTCATCTAGGTTAGCTAATAATGTGTCACGCTCTGCACTGCTTTCTGCTTCGATAACGGCACGGCGAGAAACAACAACGTTGTTACGCTTAGCATCAAGTTTGATAACTTTAAACTCAAGCTCTTTGCCTTCAAGGTGAGTGGTATCACGTACTGGACGCACATCAACCAATGAACCAGGTAAGAAAGCACGAACTGTATTAACTTCAACCGTAAAGCCGCCTTTGACCTTACCATTGATAATACCAATGATAGTTTCTTTCTCTTCGTAAGCTTTTTCTAGCTCAACCCATGCCTCATGACGCTTGGCTTTTTCGCGAGACAGTATAGTCTCACCGAAACCATCTTCAATTGCATCTAGTGCAACGTCAATCTGATCACCAATGGCCACTTCAAGAACGCCTTCGGCATTTTTGAACTGTTCAATAGGAATAGCACTTTCGGATTTTAAACCTGCATCTACCAGTACGATATCTTTGTCGATAGATACAACAGTACCTTTAACAATGGCACCAGGGCGGGTTTCAATTACTTTTAAACTTTCTTCGAATAGTTGAGCGAAATTTTCAATCATAGCTTATATTTAAATTCATTTTTAATGTCCATATCACAATCCAGTTAATATGGGGTTGTTAATTAATACCAATTTCATCCTGAAGTTGGAGGCTTTTTCTAATCATACTTAATCTGTATAAAACCTCAGTTTACTGAAGCCTAACATTTACAAATTCATTAATTTTTTCAAACACTTGCTTAATATCTAACTGTGTAGAATCAAGCACAAGCGCATCTTCTGCTGGCACTAAAGGGGCGAAAGTTCGATTTGAATCTCGCTCGTCACGGACCTGTATGTCAGTTAAAAGGCGCGACATGCTAACATCATACCCCTTATCTTTCAACTGGTTGAAGCGTCTTAGCGCACGTTCCTCGGCACTCGCCGTGAGGAATATCTTTGCCTGGGCGTTAGGGAAGACAATGGTTCCCATATCGCGGCCGTCAGCCACCAAACCTGGCGATTGTTTGAAAGCCCGTTGTCTGCGCAATAAGGCTTCTCGAATCGTCGGTAATGACGCTATCTTTGAAGCTATTGCACCAATTTTTTCGGCTCTGATGACATCAGTGACATCCTCACCTTCTAATATAATTCTCGCACCCGCGTCTGTGGTCTCAAAATTCACATCGAGTCCGGCCGCAAGGGGTAATAAGGCCATTTCGTCTTCCGCCAGAATTTGATGATGGACGGAAGCGATAGCCAATACCCGGTAAATGGCTCCACTGTCTAAAAAATGCCAACCTAGTCTTTTCGCCAATAGGGAACTCACCGTTCCTTTACCCGCGCCACTTGGGCCATCTATCGTAATTACAGGTTCTGTTTGCATGCCAACTCCTTAGCAGATGAAATTGGGCGGTGATTATACTCCCAGAATTCAGATAAGCAATGGCGTAACTGTTACATAAACACCTTAAAGCTTAGAAGCTCGATTTTTTAGTAACTAATCGTTGACAATCTGGTGAAATAATCGGGAAATGTTTTTGCGGTACACCCAGGATCATTAATAGTGACCGGCGTATCGCTTAAGGCCACTAGTGAGAAACACATGGCGACTCGATGGTCGTCATAGGTATCAATCTCAGCCTCGAGCAATTTTTCTGGGGGCGTGATGGTAATAAAGTCTTGCCCTTCTATCACCACGGCTCCCACTTTTTTCAGCTCACGAGCCATCGCAGCCAAACGGTCGGTTTCTTTTACCCGCCAATTATAAATATTGCGAATGGAAGTGGTCCCTTTGGCAAACAACGCTGTCGTGGCGATGGTCATGGCCGCATCAGGAATGTGATTCATATCCATGTCGATAGCCATAAGCGGCGCACCGGTGACTTGAATAAAATCGTCTCCCCAGGTTATTTCAGCCCCCATACGTTCCAGTACATCCGCGAAGCGAATATCCCCCTGAATACTGTTTTTACCGACACCGGTGACTTTAACCGTTCCGCCCTTAATCGCCCCGGCGGCTAAAAAGTAAGAAGCAGAAGATGCATCACCCTCAACCAAAAACTGGCCGGGCGACTGATACTGCTGCTGGCCCTTAACTACAAAACGTTGATAATCCTGATTACTCACATCAACACCAAACTGAGCCATGGTCTGTAAGGTGATATCAATATACGGTTTAGATACCAGTTCCCCTTGTATAACAATTTCACTGTCGCTTTCAAATAAAGGTGCTGCCATCAGCAGAGCCGTCAAAAATTGACTGGACACGCTGCCATCAACGGTTATTTGTCCACCAGAGAGGGACTTACCGGCTATTTTCAGCGGCGGATAGCCTTGATTTTTTAAATACTGTACGTGTGCACCAGCCTGGCGAAGGGAGTCGACTAAGGCACCAATGGGCCGTTCTTCCATGCGGGGCTCGCCAGTTAAGGTAAACTCACCGCTGGAAGTTGCTAAAGCGGCACATAAAGGGCGCATGGCCGTTCCGGCGTTACCCAAAAATAATTCCAATGGCTCACTGGCAGCAAAGGCCTGGCCGAGTCCTTCAACCCAACACTGGGTATGATCATCTGATAGTCGATACTCAACGCCAAGTTGTGTCAATGCTTTGAGCATGTGCCGGATATCATCGCTATCAAGTAGGTTAGTTAAATGGGTTTGCCCTTTGGCAAGTGCAGCCAAGAGCAAGGCTCGATTCGATAGACTCTTAGAGCCCGGTACGTTGACTGTGCCCGCAACTCTGCTAATCGGCGCTAATAATAATTGTTCCATCAGCCATTTCTCCTGGCAAAGTCTTGCATAAATTCTGTTAATGCATAAACGCCTTGTATGGGCATGGCGTTATAAATACTGGCGCGCATGCCACCGATTTTTCTATGGCCTTTGAGCGCTAAGAGGCCGGTCTGCTCAGCCTCCAATAAAAACCTTTGCTCTAAACTCTTGTCAGCCAGATGAAAACCGACATTCATTCTGGAGCGATAATCAGCATGAACCTGGTTGGAATAAAACTCAGTCTGATCGATGCACTTATAAAGAACCGCGGCTTTGGCACTGTTTCGCTCAGCCATTGTCACAACACCCCCCTGCTCTTTTAACCACTTAAACACCAGCCCAGCCAAATACCAGGCGTAGGTCGGTGGCGTATTATACATGGAGCCGCTTTTTGCCAAGGTAGCATAATGCAAAATGGAGGGCGTTTCGGTTCGTGCCTTATCTAACAAGTCATCTCGCACGATCACCACCGACAATCCCGAGGGACCAATATTCTTTTGCGCACCGGCATAAATCACCGCAAACTTGCTCACATCAATCGGTTTAGACAGGATATTCGAAGACATATCCGCGACCAGTGGCACGTTACCGGTTTCCGGAACCCAGTCCATCTCCACTCCGTCGACAGTTTCATTCGGGCAATAGTGCAGATAGGCCGCGTTGGCATTGGTTTGCCAACTAGATTGAGGTGGCACCACGATCTTGCCGTCAACCACAGCAGAGCTGGCACACACATCGATTGAAAGATATTTCTTCGCTTCTTCAATGGCCCCCTCAGACCAGGCACCGGTATTTAAAAAGTCAGCCCTGTCCCCTCGTTTTGATAGATTGAGGGGGACCGCGGAAAATTGACCTCTGCCACCGCCATGAGAAAATAACACCTGATAATTACTTGGCACATTAAGTAGCTCCCGAAGATCCTGTTCGGCCTGCTCCGCTAGCGCAATAAATTCCTTACTGCGATGACTGACTTCCATCACCGAACACCCTTTGTGCTGCCAATCCAAAAACTCGCACTGGGCTTGTTGCATCACGGCTTCAGGTAACATTGCTGGGCCGGCACAAAAATTAAATATCTTAGACATTCGTTCTCAATAAAACGTGTGTGTTACAAACAAAAACGAGTGGCCTATAGCCACTCGTTTTATTTGGATAACAAAGGAATACTAATAACTAAATAATATCCTCTTTATCCTATTTGTTGTTATAAGAAATTTGACTCTCTTATTCGTCGTTTGCCTCATCATCTGCAGATGCGTCTGGTTCAGCGTCACTTGCCGATCCCCCTTGCCCCTCTTCTTGGACTAACTCAGCGCCTGTGACTAACTCAGCACCTTCGACTGGCTCTTCGCCTTCGACTAATTCAGCATCTTCAACTTCAGGCACTTCAATTTCATCAATACGCTGCAAAGCAACTACATGCTCGCCTTCAACGGTACGTATTAAGCGTACGCCTTGAGTGTTACGACCAACAGTTGATACTTCACTTACACGGGTTCTAACCAGGGTGCCTTGATCACTAATCAACATGATCTCATCACTCTCGTTAACCTGCACAGCGCCGACTACTTTGCCATTACGCTCAGAGACTTTGATCGATACAACGCCTTGGGTCGCACGACTCTTAGCCGGATAATCAGCTACTGGAGTACGCTTGCCGAAACCATTTTCAGTCGCAGTCAAAATAGCACCATCACCTTTTGGTACTATTAAGGAGACCACTTTTTGACCTTCTTTGAGGCGTATGCCTCTGACACCAGTGGCAGTTCGGCCCATGGGTCTAAGAGCAAGTAATTCTTCGCCAGTTTCTGGGTCGAGTTTAACCTCACCGCTTTCAGCGTCACGTTGCTTCTCGTTAAAGCGAACTACCTTGCCTTCATCGGAGAACAACATAATGTCGTCACTGCCATCGGTAATATCCACACCAATCAACTCATCGCCATCATTTAAGTTAACCGCAATGATGCCGTTAGCACGAGGTTTTGAGTAGGAGACCAGGGCCGTTTTCTTAACGGTGCCGTTGGCTGTCGCCATCAACACATATTTGTCTTCAACAAACTCTTTAATTGGCAAGATAGCGGTAATACGTTCGCCTTCTTCCAATGGCAAGATATTAACGATCGGACGTCCTCGGGCATTTCGACTCGCCAGGGGCAATTGATATACTTTCAACCAATACAAGCGCCCGCGGGTAGAGAAACACAGAATATGATCATGGGTATTGGCTACTAACAATTTCTCGATGAAATCTTCATCTTTCATCTTAGTCGCAGACTTACCTTTACCACCACGACGCTGTGACTCGTAATCATTCAGTTTTTGATACTTTACGTACCCTTCACGACTTAGGGTGACAACCACATCTTCCCGTTCAATCAGATCTTCAATATCTATATCGTGAGCAGCGGCCGTAATTACCGTGCGACGTTCATCACCATATTGCTCGCGAATGAACACCAGTTCTTCCCGTATCACTTCCATCAACCGTTCAGCGCTGGCTAATATATGCAATAACTCAGCAATAACATCGAGCAACTCTCTGTATTCAGACAGAATTTTATCGTGCTCTAGACCAGTAAGTTTGTTCAAACGCAGATCAAGGATCGCCTGAGCTTGTTGTTCGGTTAAGAAATACAAGCCATCGCGGATACCATATTGGGGCTCTAACCAATCAGGTCGTGCGGCATTGTCACCGGCACGCTCGAGCATTTCTGCTACATCACCCAATGACCAGCCTTGTGCGGTTAATGACACTTTGGCATCAGCCGGGCTTTTCGACGCTTTTATCATGGCGATAATCGGATCGATATTAACCAGGGCAATGGCCAAACCTTCAAGGATATGGGCACGCTCACGGGCTTTTTTCAATTCAAAAACAGTACGTCTTGTAACCACTTCACGGCGATGTAAGACAAAGGCCCTAAGGATATCCATCAAGTTGAAGAGTTTAGGCTGGGTTTTGTCCAGCGCGACCATGTTGATACCAAACACAGTTTGTAATTGTGTTTGGGAATACAAATGGTTTAACAAGACTTCAGCTGACTCGTTACGGCGGACTTCAACCACAATACGCATGCCGTCTTTATCAGACTCATCACGTAGGGCCGAAATTCCTTCAATTTTTTTCTCTTTAACCAGTTCAGCAATTTTGCCAATCAATCGGGCTTTGTTAACTTGATACGGTAGCTCATGAACAATAATGGTTTCTTTGCCATTATCTTCGGTTTCAATTTCAGCCCTGGCGCGCATATAAATTCTGCCGCGACCGGTTCGATAAGCCTCTTCAATACCCTGTCGCCCACTAATAAAGGCAGCGGTAGGGAAATCTGGCCCAGGTATATGTTCTATCATCTCTTCGATAGTCATATCTGGATTATCAATTAAGGCTAAGCAGCCGTTAACCACTTCTGTTAGGTTATGGGGCGGAATATTCGTCGCCATACCCACTGCAATACCAGAAGAACCGTTAATGAGTAGATTGGGGACTCGGGTAGGTAATACCTCGGGAATAAATTCAGTACCATCGTAGTTAGGTACGAAATTAACCGTTTCTTTCTCTAAGTCAGCGAGCAACTCATGAGAAATCTTCGCCATGCGAATTTCGGTATATCGCATTGCGGCAGCAGAATCACCATCAACGGAACCAAAGTTACCCTGGCCGTCAACCAACATATAACGCAACGAAAAAGGCTGGGCCATACGTACAATTGTATCGTAAACCGCTGAATCACCGTGGGGGTGATATTTACCAATTACGTCGCCGACTATACGGGCAGACTTTTTATAAGGTTTGTTAAAATCGTTTTTTAATTCGTTCATGGCGAACAAAACGCGGCGATGCACCGGCTTTAAGCCATCTCTTACATCTGGCAGCGCCCTACCAACAATAACGCTCATCGCGTAATCAAGGTAAGAGTTCTTAAGTTCTTCCTCAATATTAATAGGAAGAATTTCTTCGGCGTGATCAGTCATATACAGCCTTGTCCCTAGTCATTATTATTAGAGTTAACCTTTCGATTAACATTAGAAAAATAGTTAGAACAATATCTGTCCCCATAACAATATCTGTCCCCATGTTTAAGCTAGGACTTAAATCACGGTAGATAACTAGCTAGCAAATATTGTTATATTCAACCGCTCAATACTAACACTGACAAACAATAATGAATAGCCGAGATTAGCCCCAAAAACGCTCGTATAGTGTTCGATTGAAGCAATTAATAGCATATCTGCTATTTTAACCCCATCCACTTGCTGGCTATAATAGCTGGATAGAAAAAACAGGAACAGCAAATGACCAGTACACAAAATGTCGACCCGGCGGAAATCAAGAAGTTTGCCGATTTAGCCTCACGGTGGTGGGATATACAGGGCGAATTTAAGCCACTGCATCAAATTAACCCCCTGCGCACCGACTATATTGTTCAGCATGCCAACGGCCTGCAGAACAAGTTGGTACTAGATGTAGGTTGCGGCGGCGGCATTTTAGCCGAAAGTATGTGCCAGCACGGAGCCTTAGTGACCGGTATCGATATGGGGGAAGCGCCCCTTGACGTGGCCCGTTTGCACGGTTTGGAAACCGGCTTAAAGGTTGACTACCAGCACTGCACCGCTGAAGAACATGCGGCACAACATTCCGCTCACTATGATGTGGTTACCTGCATGGAAATGCTCGAGCATGTGCCGGACCCTGCATCGGTAATTGCAGCCTGCAGTCAATTGGTAAAACCTGGCGGCAAAGTGTTTTTTTCGACCCTCAATCGAAATATCAAGTCCTACCTGATGGCAATAGTCGGCGCCGAACATATTCTTAAGCTGGTGCCCAAAGGCACACATCAACATGATAAATTTATTAAGCCCTCTGAATTGATTAACTGGATAGATCTCACCGAACTCAGTGTTAAAAGCATGACAGGCCTGCATCTAGACCTGCTCAGCCAGCAATATTATTTATCTGAGAAGAATGTGGATGTGAATTACATTGTGCATTGCCAGCATGGAGGTGAGCAATAAAATGCCCTCTCGCTCTCCGACTCCCGCAGCCGTATTGTTTGATTTGGATGGCACATTATTAGACACAGCAAAAGATTTAGGTAACGCCCTCAATCATGTGTTGGCATCTTGTTCACGCCCCCCCATACCTTTTAGGCAATATCGAAACATTGCCTCTGACGGCGCAAAGGGTCTGCTTGAACTGGGCTTTGGTATGGATATTAAAGACTATGATTTTGCCCTGTTGCGTCAACAGTTTTTAGATCATTACCAAGAAAACATCTGCGTTGACACCACTTTGTTTATGGGCGTTCAAAACGTGATTGAAACCTTGCAAGAAAACGATATTCCCTGGGGAATAGTGACCAATAAACCCGGTTGGTTAACGGATTTACTGTTGCCACACTTTAGCGCCTTTGATCAATGTCAGGTGGTGATTAGCGGTGACACCCTTACCCAACGAAAACCTCATCCTTTACCCCTGATATACGCAGCTGAGCAGCTAAATGTTGAGCCTGGTGCCTGTTGGTACGTGGGCGATGCCCAGCGGGACATTGAGGCGGCAAATGCAGCCAATATGGTTAGTGTGCTGGCGCGATATGGCTATGTTGAATCCCACCTGCCAATAGCCAGCTGGAATGCGGATTTAGAAATAAGTAAGGCAGAAATATTATTGCAGCATATTTAATAACAATAACAGTAAACACGACATATAGTGTGTTGCTTTGATTTTGACCACTATATATCGTGACAATATAAGAAATTGCTTTTTAAAATAAAAAAGTTTAAACAAAAAAAATATACTTATATTTCCCTTGCAATCGCCTCAAGGTCAAGTGGCTTGGCGGTATTAGGTGAGTCTACACTAACCTACTTTTTAACTGCACTAATATTGTCGACTAAACCACCAGATGTTGGGTTGCAATCAACAAAAAACCGCTCTATCTTGTGTTCTGTCATTTGCATCCCTAAAAATAAATAATCCAAAGTAATTTAAACAAAGGATGACGGTGGCCGATACCAATTCGGGGCAAATCCGGTGCAAAACTGGTCGCTCTAATCGCGCTAATTATAAATTGGCTCTAATTATAAAAATAATGGCTAAAAAGCAATGAACAATAATCTATTCGTTACCAAACGCACCGGTGAACGTGAAGTCATCGACCTGGACAAAATACACAAAGTCGTTGAGTGGGCAGCAAAAGACCTCAATAACGTTTCCGTATCTCAGGTAGAAATCAAAGCTCATATCCAATTTTATGATGGGATTAGAACCGAAGATATCCACGAGACCCTGATCAAGTCAGCGGCGGATCTAATTTCCACAGAAGCCCCGGATTACCAATATTTATCCGCCCGATTGGCCATATTCCATTTGCGCAAAAAGGCCTACGGCCGTTTTGAGCCTCCCCCCTTGTACGATCATGTTTACTCAATGGTTAAAAAAGGCAAATATGACCAACATTTGCTTGAAGATTATAGCCAAGCCGAATTCGAAGAGATGAATGATTATCTCGATCATTGGCGAGATATGGACTTTAGCTACGCCGCCGTTAAGCAACTTGAAGGTAAGTATTTAGTTCAAAACAGGGTCACCGGCGAAATTTACGAAAGCGCACAATTTTTGTATATTTTGGTCGCCGCCTGCTTATTTGCTAACTATCCCAAAACATCTCGCATGGACTACGTGAAGCGTTTCTACGATGCCACATCGAAGTTCAAGATAAGCTTACCAACGCCTATTATGTCTGGGGTAAGAACTCCCACAAGACAGTTTAGCTCTTGCGTATTGATTGAAGCCGGCGACAGCCTGGACTCGATCAATGCAACGGCTAGCGCCATCGTAAAATACGTCAGTCAGCGAGCAGGTATTGGCGTAAATGCCGGTCGAATCCGCGCCCTTGGCAGCCCTATCCGCGGTGGAGAAGCCTTTCATACCGGTTGTATCCCTTTTTATAAGCACTTTCAAACAGCGGTTAAAAGTTGTTCACAAGGGGGCGTTCGCGGCGGAGCGGCAACCCTGTTTTATCCTCTGTGGCACTTAGAAGTTGAATCCCTGCTGGTACTTAAAAATAACCGTGGAGTAGAGGAAAACCGGGTACGTCATTTAGACTACGGGGTGCAATTCAACAAATTGATGTATCAACGCCTGATCAAAGACCAGCACATCACCCTGTTTAGCCCCTCCGATGTGCCTGGCTTATATGATGCATTTTTTGCCGATCAGGAAAAATTTGAAACCCTGTATTGTCAGTATGAAAAAGACGAAAGCATTCGTAAAAAGCAAATTAAAGCGGTAGAGTTGTTCAGCATTTTTATGCAAGAGCGTGCCAGCACCGGGCGGATATATTTACAAAACGTCGATCACTGTAATACCCACAGCCCCTTTGACCCGTCTGTCGCGCCAATACGTCAGAGCAATCTATGTTTAGAAATTGCCCTGCCGACTAAACCCCTTGAGCACGTCAATGACGAAAATGGCGAAATCGCCTTGTGCACCCTATCTGCCTTTAATTTGGGCGCGATTGAAAGTCTGGATGACTTTGCCGAAATGGCCGACCTGTCCGTTCGCGCACTAGACAGCTTGTTGGACTACCAGGACTACCCCATACCTGCAGCCTACAATGCCAGCATGGGTCGACGTACCCTGGGCATAGGCGTGATCAACTTCGCCTACTATCTGGCAAAAAATGGCGTGAAGTATTCTGATGGCAGTGCCAACGGGCTTATCCACAGAACATTTGAAGCCATGCAATATCAATTAATGCGTGCATCCTGCAATCTGGCCAAAGAAAAGGGGGTGTGTACTAAATATAATGAAACCACCTATTCTCAGGGCTTAATGCCGATTGATACCTACAAAAAAGAGCTGGATGCCATTTGTAATGAGCCTTTGCACTGCGACTGGGATATTTTGCGGGCCGATATCAAGCAATATGGTTTACGTAACAGTACTCTGTCAGCGCTGATGCCATCTGAAACCTCCTCGCAAATATCCAATGCCACCAACGGTATTGAGCCTCCGCGGGGACACATCAGTATCAAGTCCAGTAAAGATGGCGTGCTCAAGCAAGTAGTTCCCGAGTACGAAAAACTCAAAGACAAATACGAATTGTTATGGGATCTGCCTTCTAATGAAGGTTATTTGCAACTGACCGGCATTATGCAAAAGTTCGTTGACCAGACCATTTCGGCTAACACCAGCTACGATCCAGGCAAGTACGACGGCGGCAAAGTTCCAATGAAATTGCTACTGCAAGACTTATTGACCGCCTACAAGCTCGGGGTGAAAACCCTGTATTATCACAACACCCGTGACGGTGCGACAGACTCATCTCAGCAAGAGCTGAAGTCCACAAAATTTGTGCCTCAAGAAGTCATAGTCGAAGAAGAAGACGACTGCGCTGGCGGCGCGTGCAAAATATAGTTACTGAGTTTATGCAAATCCAACCTTAGTGCCTAAGCCCTTATAAAGGCCTAGGCACTAAGGTTCAATCACCAATGGCAATACAAATTTAATGAAATACACCACCTTCAATCAGGTTAATAATAATCCCTTAAGTGAGCCCATGTTTTTTGGTAATCCGGTCAATGTATCCCGCTTTGACCAGCAGAAACATGTCATCTTTGAAAAACTAATTGAAAAACAGATCAGTTTCTTTTGGCGTCCTGAAGAAGTGGATGTGAGTAAGGATCGCTCTGACTTTCAAAAGCTCAGTGATTCTGAAAAGCATATTTTCATTTCCAACCTCAAGTATCAAACCCTGCTCGACTCCATTCAGGGGCGCAGTCCAAACATTGCCTTTTTGCCAATTATCTCCATACCCGAGTTAGAAACCTGGGTTGAAACCTGGTCGTTTTTTGAAACCATTCACTCTCGCTCCTACACCCATATCTTACGTAACCTTTTTGGCGATCCCAGCCGTATTTTTGAAGACATCGTCGAAAACGATGAAATAAAAAAGCGTGCGGCAGATATCTCCCAATATTACGATGATTTGATTTTTCATACCCAGCTTTGGCAGACCCTGGGGGAAGGTGAGCATCAAGTAGACGGTAAAACCTACACCATCACCATGCGCACGCTGAAAACAAAACTGTACCTGTGCATGAACTCGGTCAACGCCCTGGAAGCCATCCGCTTCTATGTGTCCTTTGCCTGTACCTTCGCCTTTGCCGAGCGGGAGTTAATGGAAGGTAATTCGAAGATTATTCGCCTGATTGCCCGTGATGAGAACATCCACTTGACCTCCACCCAGCATATTTTGAATCTATGGGCCAAGGGCAAAGATGATCCGGAAATGGCCGAGATAGCCGAGGAATGTAAAGAGCAAGCCACCGCCATCTTTATGAATGCCGTTGAGCAGGAAAAAGAATGGGCCGCCTATTTATTCCAGCATGGCTCGATGATCGGCCTGAACAAAGACATTTTATGTCAATACGTTGAGTTTATTGCCAATCACCGCATGTCGGCCATTGGTCTTGGCCAACCCTTTGACATCAAAAGTAATCCACTACCGTGGATGAACAACTACTTAAACTCTGACAATGTGCAGGTTGCCCCACAAGAGTCAGAAATAAGCTCCTATCTGGTGGGTCAAATAGACTCAGAAGTTAACGCCGATGATTTTGACGATTTCGATCTATAACCAGGCGATTTATAACTAACCGCTCATGAGTGAAAAATCCGACAGGTTTATGGTCATTATCCAACACCATCAGCCCGTCCCCTGCTTAGCCGGTAAAACCCTACTGGAAAGTCTCGAGCAACAAAACATTGATGTACATTATCACTGCCGTGAAGGCTTCTGCGGCGCCTGTCGCAGCAAGTTAATCACCGGCGAAGTGGAATACCTAACCGACCCCCTCGCCTTTATCGACGACGACGAAATCCTGCCCTGCTGCTGCAAAGCACTTAGCGATATTGAGATTGAGTTGGGCTAGTGACGCCACCAACAAACTGGTGAGGTGACTATGCTTCAAAAACAACGCCTCAAAACCAAATTGAAAATTGACGACTTATCAGGATGCCATCATCGCCGCACTGGATTTATTTTTCACTGGCATTTAGTTCTATTGGTCTTAATAAGATCAATGGGGGTCACCCTTTAATACCAATCGCCATAAGTAATTACCCTCTCAGCGAGATTTAAAGCCGCTTAATCAAGGCGCGTGAATGCAGGAATAGTGGTGCTCTTTCAAATTAATGTAACGCACAGTAAGCAGCTTTAAACCTCGCCCCTTGGGAAAGCAATTACTTGTGGTGATTGGTATAATCTTATCAACCAAGCTTTTACTTGATTAGCTTTGCCTATTATCACAGTCTGGCATAGTATGAATTTTATATTTTTTAAATCCACGCAAGCCCATCATCTGTTTAAGCACAGCGGCTCTCAGTATGCTATCAGCCGCTAATCCTTTACGGCCAG
The DNA here is from genome assembly GCA_034111125.1 of Paraglaciecola sp. Lineage (GTDB taxonomy): Bacteria > Pseudomonadota > Gammaproteobacteria > Enterobacterales > Alteromonadaceae > Paraglaciecola. Next base: position 2,483 of record JAWUXW010000117.1, on the reverse strand, counting down.
AGGCATGCCTAGTATTTCCACATAGGTCACAGTCACAGTCACTTGTCCAAGAAATAATTTGGTGATACGCTCTCTCGCGCACTAATACTAATATCGGATTAACATCGGAATTTTAAAGGGACTTAACATGGTAAAGGTACATATTTGGCTTCCAAACGCGTCACATATCGGTCACGCAGCACTAACTATTAACAACACCTATGTCAGCTTCTGGCCTGATGGCGAAGCAGGTAAAAAAGATCTTAAAATAAAAACCAGCCAACCTGGTACTTTTATGTTAGATCTTACAGATGACATCCACAACGAGGGTGACCGAGAACCAACCACCATTGAACTTAATGATTTAAATGAAGAAAAAATTCTCGAACACATTCGCAGTATTCAAGTTAGCATTCCGCGTTATCAGTTAGCCCGCCACAATTGCTCAAATGTTGTTGTAGATTGTTTAAAGGTAGGTTCAAGCGTCAAGCCTTCATTCATACCAAACGCTGGAGCCTATAGTCGGCTTGGGAAGTTTCTCGGTATAGGTATCTGGACACCAGATCAGGCACTAAAATTTGCCAAAGAGCTAGCAGAATCATGAGAATATTTTACAGTCCCCAATACAATATCGATTTGGGTCTATTAAACTATTTGCATCCGTTCGACGGACTCAAGTTCAAGACGGTCTATAACCATATTACACACATGGATGGTATCCAGATTGATCAACCTAGCACTCCAATACCCGCTTCAGCTGTTAATGAATTTGTAAACGATTTAATGAAATTATTGCTGAAAGAAAAAAACTATATCTGCCAAGCACTTGAGATTCCAAGACTACCATTTATTTCATATGACTATATCGACCGAAAAATTATGGCACCAATGCGCTGGGGAGTTACCGGTACGCTTGAGGCTAGCCGACTAGCACTTGAGGGCAATAATTGTTGGAATTTGGCGGGTGGTTACCACCATGCCAGTCAACACAGCGCTGAAGGGTTTTGTATCTACAACGACGTTGGTATTTCTTATCAAGAACTCAAAAGAGAAAAGAGAATTACCGAAGAGGACAGAATCTTAATCATTGATGTTGATGTTCACCATGGTAATGGGAATGCTCGGACATTTAAGGACAATAAGCAGATAACATTGCTCGACGTCTACAACGAAGACATATACCCGATGACATGGTCAACTAGAAATAGAGTTGATATAGCTGTGCCATTGTCATCAGGTACACGGGGTGACGAATACCTGTCAAAATTGGAAAAGGCGCTTTCAGAAATTGATACTAACTACAAGTTAGTATACGTCGTTGCTGGAACGGATGTAATTTCTGAAGATAGACTTGGCAGACTTAATCTAAGTATAGAAAATGTCGTCGAAAGAGATAAAAAAATTCTTGCCGCATTGACAGAAAAATCAATTCCCGCTGTATTCTTGGGCGGTGGAGGTTATTCAAAAGAAAGCGCTACGGCAATCACTAAATCGATTTGTGAACTTTATCAAAAATAGCACTACCAATGGGAACACAAACATCATCTTTTTGAAACGAGCCAATAGATTACTTCATTACCCACCAAGCTCAGCCCCCCAGTCACTCTATAGTGCTACGCTGGGTTTTAACCTCCCTCTTAGAAAAAGGGGGATTGAGGGGGATTTTTTGAATACAACACACTGCTCGAAAGGGTGATCCTGACTTCTTAGATTAATCGATTTGGTAAGAACGATAACAATATAGAGCATTGATTACTAGATTTTTTTGTTTGCTTGAGCTTTTTAAATCCCCCCTAGCCCCCATTTTCAAAGGGGCGGACGGTTCCGTTATTAAGGTGAAATGGGTAGTTACTGTCGTCATGTTTTTTTCTCAATCGGCTAAAATGAAAATACCCCTTAGCTGAGATTAGTGGGTAATGAAGATAGATTATGATAATCAAGAGGTAACTAGAGCTTCGACCTAACAAAAAATTGTAATGTGAGTAAATATGACTAATCAGGTATTTATTTACAGCTTAGATAGCTACATTTTACTAACGATGCCTTTATCTCTGGCTTTACTAATTCGATAGCTTCGGAAATATTGATAATATTTCTTTTTCTATACAAAATACGATATTAACTTCTTCTTTATAAATCTCAACGCGTTTCACCAATGCTCTGATAATTTCTCTCTGACTGTTGAAGTTGATGCTGTCTAAGGAGCCTGCTACCGTTTTTGCAAATTCCTCTAGTCGACTCACTACCAGAAACAGTTCCATTTGGTTGACTTCGCGATGCTGGCAGGCTTCAATTTGTTGGTTTATTTGCTGTATCTTACTCTTCAGCTGACGGATTTAACAAAACTAGCGGAACACCTCACTGTTTTTATCAACTTTATTTATATTTATCAATGAGTTAGTATTTCAGGATGGACACTGTTGTCTTGGCCTATTTGGCAAGGTATGGCGTTTGAGAATTCTGCGACCTTCGGCTCGCACATCATCCCGTTTTTGAAATGCCCA
>JAWUXW010000116.1:0-10813 GCA_034111125.1 Paraglaciecola sp. | reverse complement strand
AAGAGGGAGAGTTTATCTCGCTGATTGGTCATTCTGGCTGCGGTAAATCGACCGTGCTGAATATTGTTGCAGGATTATATCAGGCGACACTTGGCGGTGTTATTCTTGACGGGCGGGAAGTGGATGAGCCTGGGCCTGAGCGGGCGGTGGTGTTTCAAAATCATTCCTTGTTGCCTTGGTTGAGCGCCTATAAAAATGTTGAGTTGGCGGTCAAACAAACCAGAAATGGCCGTAATAAAAAACAAATTAGGGAGTGGGTTGAACACAACCTGGAGCTGGTGCATATGAGCCATGCTGCGGATAAATTACCCTCTGAGATATCCGGGGGAATGAAGCAGCGAGTCGGAATTGCCCGTGCTCTGGCGATGGAGCCAAAGGTACTGCTGATGGATGAACCCTTTGGTGCCCTGGACGCGCTAACCCGGGCTCATCTGCAAGATTCAGTGATGGAAATACACGCAAAACTAGGCAATACAGTGCTGATGATCACCCATGACGTAGATGAGGCAGTATTGTTGTCGGATCGGATTGTAATGATGACTAACGGGCCTGCGGCTACGGTCGGCGAGATCCTGGACATAGAATTGCCACGGCCACGTAATCGAATCGAATTGGCTGATAATAGCCAGTACAACCACTATCGCCATGATGTGCTGAAGTTCTTGTACGAAAAACAGCGCAAGGTGGAATCGGTAGATGAGCATAGAAAAAGTAGCTCAGACAGCCATTCAATTGGCAACAAAGAAAGTCCTAAAACCGAGTCTGATGCAGCGTAATTCCTAATTTAATATCGACTAAGTATAAAATTCGATGCAATGTTAAACATTGCATCCGGGGCTAACTGTGCTTAAAACTAGAGAGAAAACCATGAAAACACCTAAAAAGAACATGCTGAGTTTAGCCTTAACTACAGCATTGATCGGCGGCGCAAGCACTCAAGTAGCGCATGCCGAGAGCTTCACCGAAGCCCTAACAACGGGCACAGCCAGTGCAGACTTTCGTTTGCGTTATGAAGATGTTGAGCAAGATAATACGGTGCAAGACGCCAGTGCCTTAACCCTGCGTACTCGCCTGGGCTATACCACCGGCTTCTTTAAGGGCTTTTCCGCCGTGGTGGAAATGGAAGATAACCGTATTGTGCTTGGTCAGGGTGACTATACCGTTGGGCCGACCGGCTATAACCCGGGAATTTATTCGGTGATTGCCGACCCGGAGTTTACTGAATTGGATCAAGGTTTTATTCAGTATAAAGGGCATAGCTTCTCCGCCAAGTTGGGTCGCCAGGTGATTGTCATGGACAACCATCGTTTTGTTGGCCACGTAGGTTGGCGTCAGGACAGACAAACCTTTGATGGGGTGAGCGCGCAGTTTTCACCCCTTAAAGATTTGACGGTAAAATATGCTTATCTCAGCCAGCGTAACCGTATTTTTGCTGAAGCGGCAGATGTGGATGCCAAAGACCATTTGCTGAATGCTTCCTATAAAACGTCTGTTGGAACGCTGACCGGTTACAGTTATTTGCTGGAAGTGGACAATAATACGGACAATGCCTTGGATACCTATGGTGTTCGTTTTACCGGCAGCAGCAAGGCGGGTGACACAAAAATATTGTACACGGCAGAATTTGCCAGCCAAAGCAGCGAAACAGCGAGCACAGACTTTGATGCTGATTACCTAATGCTCGAGGCCGGTGCGGTATTTGGCGGCGTGACGGCTAAGGTGGGTTACGAAGTGCTGGGCTCAGATAATGGTGCTTACGGTTTTGCCACTCCTCTTGCCACCCTGCATAAGTTTAATGGCTGGGCCGATCAATTTTTAGGCACGCCCGCTCAGGGTTTGGTGGACACCCACATCACTCTAGCCGGCAAACTTGCTGGCGGCGGCTGGACGGTGGTTTACCATGATTTCGAAGCGGATGAGGCCAGCGACACCATTGACGATCTAGGCAGTGAAATTGATTTTTCCTATGTACGTAAATACGGCAAACACTATTCAGCAGGCATTAAATATGCCGCCTATTCGGGCGAGAGTGGCTGGGTAGATGCGGACAAGTTATGGGTCTGGGTGGGCGCTAAGTTCTAAAGTATTGTCGTTAATATGAATTTACAGAACGCAGCTGCCACCGAAGAGCAATTAGCAACAGTCGATGAAGTTAATCGGAACATTGTCAATATCCAGAAAAGTTATAGTGCTACAAATGAAAACGCAGTTTTATTAAAGCACAGCGCTAACGCCCTGGACTCTGTAGCAACATTGTTATCAGGAGAAGTTAAGCGTTTTGTTGTCTGATCTTGCATTCAGGCAATGTACATGAACGGGCACGGGCACAAAATTAGCCTGTAGAAATAAAATATGCCGCCTATCAGGGCGTAAGTGGCCGGGTTGATAGGCAAATAATGGGGCTGGGTGAGGGCTAAGTTATAGTTATTTTAGCGATACAGCCGGTTAAAAGAGATACTTTAATCAACGCCATTTAGTGTTTTTTTTCTAAATGGCGTGATTTTTATGTGCATACTATGCTGCCCTTCGTAAAGAGGGTCGATTCTGCTTGTTGTCCGTGGCGAAGTGATGAATATCAGCCGTTTCTTCCAGACTTTTAACTTGATGGCTAATGGCCGATGGAGTGAGAAACAATTCTTCTGCGGCTTTTTTAAAACTTAAATTACGGCTGGCTGCTTCAAATAAGTGCAAAAGATCTAGATGAGGTAGTTTTCTAGCCATAGAAACGAAAGCTTTATTGGTCAAAAGTATCCGCGAAATAAGGCCTTGTGAGATTGATTAAGCAAGATAAATCAATTGATAATAAGGGGCGTGACTGAGTATAGGTGTCTTTATTTTGAACAGCGGCCTTAAAGTTCACTGAAAACAGAGCGCAGGTGCTTTACAGTTGCTCGCACAAGTATTCTGATATCGTAATCCATTAATGGGCGCAAAGGCTAAAAGCTAGGCTGCATTCTTTACCCGATTATCAAGACTAAATTTTCCTGTGCCTTGTCCTGCAACAAACAATAGTCCCGCCATAATGGCCATATTCTTTATAAAGTTTTGCATTTCGTGGGTACGAGCAAGACCTTCTACCATGATCCAAAAGTTATGCATGTAGATGCTGATGACTATTGTCAGACCAGCCAATAAGAAAGCGGCAATCTTGCCCTTGTAGCCAACTATCAGCGCCGCACCCGCACTCAGTTGTATGATGATGGTTAAGGGCAGTAAAAAGGCAATAAAAGGCACATCTTGAGCCTGCATATAGGCACTCATTTTTTCGAAACTGGTGATTTTTTGAATACCTGGAAGGATAAAATATAGTCAAGCAAGAAGCGCCCAGCCAATAGCCATACTGTTTATAGTTTATTCATCTGTGTACCCTGTTTGTTGTAATTTATTGGGATAGTTTTTATTTACATCAATCACATGGTGCTAAGCAATGAGTCAGCACCACAAGGTTAACTATATCGAAATTCCGCCAAAAGACATAGCCACGAGTAAAGCGGGTTATTTCCCCGTGGCTTTGTCGACTATGGCAAGGAATATGCCATTTGCAGTGTTCAGTAGTCAGCGGCAATTAGCCGATAAGCCCTTCATCAATTAGATGATTTCCACCTTCAGCCGCATCACGAGCGAGCTTGTCACAGGCTTCGTTTTCTGGATGGCCAGAGTGTCCTTTTACCCAGTGCCATACCACAGTGTGGCGATTTACCTGTTCATCTAAACGTTTCCACATGTCGACATTTTTAACGGGTTTTCTATCGGAGGTGCGCCAGCCGTTTTTACGCCAGTTTTTAATCCACTGATTAATGCCGTTTTTTACGTATTGACTGTCGGTAGTGAGATCAACCGTGCAATGCTCGGTTAAACTCGCAAGCGCCTCTATAGTTGCAAGGAGCTCCATACGGTTGTTGGTGGTGTGCTTAAAGCCCTGACTAAGTTCCTTTCGATGAGCCGCAAATTTTAATACAGCTCCATAGCCCCCTGGGCCAGGATTACCTAAACAAGAGCCATCGGTAAAAATTTCTATATGTTTCATGCAATTCATTAATATTTTAAAATTTTCCGCAGTATAATGACTTGCTGTAACATTGACATCAATTCTATTTATAAGAGCGACAAATGAGACAAGTAGTATTAGATACTGAAACCACCGGTTTGGATCCAAGGCAGGGCCACCGTATTATCGAGATAGGCTGTGTTGAACTGCTTAATCGCCGTTTAACCGGCAATACCTTTCATGTCTACATTAATCCTGAGCGTTTAGTCGAAATCGAAGCGATCGGCGTGCACGGTATTACCAATGAATATCTAGCCGATAAACCGGTTTTTACCACTATAGCCAAAGATTTCATCGAGTTTATACGAGGCGCCCAATTGGTTATCCATAATGCGCCCTTTGATGTGGGCTTTATGGATACTGAGTTTGCCAAGTTATCAGGCTTGCAAAGCAGTAAGACAGAGGAAATGTGTAGCATCTTAGACACCCTGGGCATGGCCAGACAGATACATCCGGGCCAGAAGAACAACCTGGACGCTCTGTGTAAGCGCTATGGCATAGATAACTCTCACCGAGAAAAACACGGTGCCTTATTGGATGCTGAGATATTGGCCGATGTTTATTTGCTGATGACCGGTGGTCAAACCGATTTAAATCTTAGTGGCAAAAACAGTGGAGAAGGCGGGGCGCAGCTTGAAAATATCCGACGTCTGTCTACCCAAAGAAAACCGTTAAAGGTTGTGCTGGCCACAGCCGATGAACTAGATGAGCATGAGCGTCGTTTGGATTTGGTAGCAAATAAAGGCGGTTCTTGTATTTGGCGTCAATGATCCGTGCACCGAGAGAACATCTTGAGAATTCTATTCATCCTTTTAAGCTTAATCCTGATACCGTTTGCTATAACTTTGCTTATGACGAATTCCGCCCTTGGGCAGCAGTCAGATAACAGCACCACCGAGCAAGTAGATAAATCCCCCTTGCTTGAGTTAGGTAGTGAGTACCAAAACAGTATAAAACTGCTGCAAAATCGCTTTAGGATCGATTACGAAGTGGAAGAAATCACTATGATTTTTTTCCGGGAGTATGGCAGTGCACCTATAGTATTAGTGCGCCCAGACGGTTCTAAAATTTTTCCACATGACGCAGACGGTGAAAACATATTTTGGTTTGACTCTTCCACCTACGACATGATCAGCATTAAAAATCCCACTGCCGGTCCATGGCAAGCCATAGGACAGATATTGCCGGAAAGCAGGGTGATGGTAATAAGCAAATTGCAATTGCATGCCGCCCCCCTTCCTAAGGTGATTTTTGCCGGAGAAATTCTCAAGCAAACGGCTTGTTTGACTAATGGTGGCGAAGCCATAGATTACGCAGGCTTTAGAGAAGTTGTGAGTCTGGATATTGATTTGCGTAGCACCAACAATCTTGAACATAACAATTTTGGCGCCAAGCCCCAGATTGTAGCTACCTTTGAAGACAACGGTAAAGGCATGGATGAGATGCCTCTGGACGGCGTGTTTACTGGACAATTTAATCTGGACATCGCCGATGGTGAGTGGAACCTAGTTTTTTTGGTATCCACCCCCTTGTTTACCCGTGAACAAGTTAGTAGCAACGTTATGGTCTACCCAAATCCAATTGAAATTTCGGTGGAAATGAACGAAAAAGAGGGGGGCTATCACAAACTGTTGGTTGATGCCGCCCGAGAGCATGTTGATATGTCAACTTTGCTGATTGACGGTAAGATCCGTTTCCCTAACGGGGATGTGCAGAATTTTTCCATAACGGATATGTCACCAGATGTCCGTGAACACCTGATCGTAAATTTCGAATATGGCGTCTACCGGGTTAAAATCACGGCTTTTGGCAATACGGTAGATGGCCGTGATTTTGTTCTTGATGTCCCTGAGTACAGCTTTCTATCTGAGGAGCCAGTAGTGGAAGTCATGGTGCCGGTAGATCCCGGCCAAGGCGAAACTTTGTCTGGCTCGGGCATGGATGAATTGTCTGAGCAAGGGGCGGACAATCAGCCTCAAGTAGAGGAAATGTCCGGTAGTACCTTAGCGCTAATCATTGTCGGGGCTAATGTTTTTCTGCTGATAGTGGGCGGAGGCTTAATTTGGTTTATTACTCGAGACAATGTAATCCTGTTGGATAAAGCTGATGTAAAAGCCGACGGGGAAGTGAATTCAGCAAACAAAGGCGGGTTCTTTACTGCGTTATTGGCCCGTCTACCCAGCAAAAATAAAGCCCCTAAAGAAGAGCAAAAAATAAAAGACAAAACGGTGAATGGCGATGACGGCATGATCAATTTGTTGATACCTAAAGACTAGTGCTATCTATTGCAAAACACCTATTTCAGAACAACTGGAGTTACTAATTATTAAGCAAATTGCTCAATCCTAGAGCAATCAAGCGCTACAGCCTAAAAAACCCCTAGAAACTGGTTGACTCATATCAGTTGAAGCCGTATTATCTGCGCCGCGGTTGACAGGGTGAGTCGTTTAATCATGTTGTAAGTCGTTGAAACTAGAAGAAAAACTGGAGCGGTAGTTCAGTTGGTTAGAATACCGGCCTGTCACGCCGGGGGTCGCGAGTTCGAGTCTCGTCCGTTCCGCCATTTTTCTATCTAGTTTTGTTTTGATGCAGGGGAGCGGTAGTTCAGTTGGTTAGAATACCGGCCTGTCACGCCGGGGGTCGCGAGTTCGAGTCTCGTCCGTTCCGCCATCATCAAAACACTATAATTTTTTTGGGGAGCGGTAGTTCAGTTGGTTAGAATACCGGCCTGTCACGCCGGGGGTCGCGAGTTCGAGTCTCGTCCGTTCCGCCATTAAATTATAATTGTTTGGTTCTCCTCACTATTTCCCTTACATCGTTGTAAATATTGTGGCAGTTTTTCTGTGACAATTTTCCTTTAATCTCTTCATCAATACGTTTTCTTGGCTTCCATTTAAGGTAAGCTAGGGTTCAATGCACAACAGCCTCAGACCTTAGGAATAAATAAGCTCCATCATGTTATTGCTATTTATCTACATCACGATCGCCCTTGGTTTTTCGTTTATTTGCTCCGTCGCCGAGGCAGTGATACTTAGTGTCTCTTCTGCTTATATATCGGTGATGGAGAAAAACCATAAATCAAGTGCTAAACTACTAAGATCTCAGGTGGATGACATTAACCGTCCATTAGCCGCCATATTAACCCTAAATACTATTGCCCATACCATGGGGGCAGCCGGTGCTGGAGCACAGGCTGCAGTGGTGTTTGGTGATGCCTATTTAGGTCTAGCCTCTGCGGTACTAACACTACTGATATTGGTGTTTTCTGAAATTATTCCCAAGACACTCGGTGCGACCTACTGGCGCAAACTCGCACCCATGACGGCGCATTTTTTAAAGTATTTGATTATGGTGATGTATCCCTTTGTCAAGCTGGCGCAAAAACTGACTTCTGGTTTTAGTGAAGGCAGTCCCTTAAAGGGTTTGAACAGGGATGAGTTGTCTGCCATGGCGAGTCTATCTCATGAGGAAGGGCAAATAGCCTTGCAGGAAGTCACCATTTTGCAGAACCTGTTGAGCCTGCAAGAATTAAAAGTGCGTGATGGCATGACCCATCGTACCGTGGTATTTTCAGTTCCGGAAGATATGACGGTGGAAGCCTTTTTTCACAAACATGGCAATGTAGTGTTTTCCCGCATTCCTATTTATGAAGGAAAGGAGGCAGAGAAAATAAACGGCTATGTATTAAGAACTGATTTATTACTGGCCCATGCCAGAGGTAATTCAGCAAAGCGGGTTGGTAGCTATCGTAAAGAGATGGTGACCCTGTTAAGCAGTATGCCCCTAAGCCAGACCTTTAAACCCTTGCATAGTCGCCGAGGCAATATGCTTTTGGTAGTGGATGAATACGGGGGCCTTGAAGGGATTCTGACCAATGAAGATTTGCTTGAAAGCCTACTCGGGATCGATATCCTGGATGAAAATGATAAAGTGGTCAGTATGAAAAAATTAGCACGAATAATGAGCAACAGGCGAGAACGAAGCAGACAAGAGCGAAACAGACTGAATAAATCCAAGTAAAGTCGAGTTATCGTGCTTTATTGAGCCCTAGTCGAACAGTCTGGTATGACGAACAGGAAATAATAAGAATTTATGAGTGAATTACTCAAGTGTGTGGCGCTAAGTAAAGAATACAACGAAGGGGCAAACTCAGTACAAGTCCTTAAAAATGTTAACTTTTCAGTTAAAAGAGCCGAGCAGGTGGCGATTGTTGGTACATCCGGGTCTGGGAAAAGCACATTGTTGCATCTATTGGGAGCACTTGATCAGCCTACCTCCGGTCAGGTACTTTTTGAGCAGCAGGATATCTTTACTTTTTCAGATAAACAACAAGCACTGTTTCGCAACCAATCTCTTGGATTCGTCTATCAGGCCCATCATTTATTGCCCGAATTTACCGCCCTGGAAAATGTCGCCATGCCCTTGTTGATAGCTAAGGTGAGCCCTAAAGAAGCTGAAAAAAGCGCGGCAGATATGCTCAAAAGAGTCGGTTTGGCCCAACGTGGAAGTCATAAATCGGCTGAGTTATCTGGTGGTGAGCGCCAGCGAGTAGCGATTGCCAGAGCTTTGGTGAACCAACCTAAACTGGTATTAGCCGATGAGCCTACCGGGAATTTGGACCACAAAACCGGTGAGGGTATTTACCAATTATTGAGCGAGTTGCGTGAGCAAATGCACACCAGCTTTGTAGTAGTGACCCACGATATAGAGCTGGCAAATAAGTTGGATCGCACTCTCAATATAGTGGACGGGGTGCTAAGCGCTCAACGCACAGAGGTAGCCTAATTACTATGAGACTGATGTGGCAGTTGGCCTGGCGATTTCGTTCCAGCAAGCGACAAAATGGTTTTATCTCATTTATTTCGGCCTCATCAACGATGGGTATCGGACTCGGCTGCTTTGTATTGATCTTGTTGCTATCAGTGATGAATGGTTTTGAACATGAACTGAAAGAGCGCTTGCTATCAGTGATCCCCCATGGTGAATTATATGCCGTTGACCCAGACGGTATCGACAATTGGCAGGCTGAAATAAAGCGCCTGAAACAGGATTCGCGCATTGGATCCATAGAGCCCTATACAAAGGCCACGGGTATGCTGCAAAAAGGCAGCAAGATGAAATCAATCGAACTAACCGGCATAGCGCCTGAGTATGCTCAGCAAAATAATGTGATTGCCAACATTTCTGAGGACCAATGGCAAAACTTTGCCCAAAATGAGCATGGTGTTTTATTGGGCCAGGGCGTGATGAAAAAACTGCAACTTCAAATCGGTGATCGAGTCCAGTTACTGTTACCACAAATAAGCAATGATCTATCCCTAAAAGCCCTAAAGAGCACGTGGTTAACGGTGCATGGTATCGTCAAGATTGGCGGTGAGCTGGATAACCATATTGGCTATATGCACCTGTCTTTGGCTTCAGAAACCCTGGGGGTCGCGCATGGGGCCCAGGGTATCCGCATACGTTATGATGAGCCCTTTCAGGCTGCACAGCTTACCCGTGAGATTGGTTATGATTTCACCCAAGGAGTCTATATGTCTGACTGGACTCGTACTCAGGGACATTTATACCAGGATATACAACTTGTTAGAGTGGTGGTTTATATTGCTTTGAGTCTGGTTATAGGGGTCGCTTGTTTCAATATTGTATCGACTTTGGTCATGGCTGTAAATGAAAAGCAGGCTGAGATTGCGATGCTCAAAAGCATGGGAGCGAACGATGCGCTGATCATCGGCACCTTCATGTTGCAAGGCTTAATCAATGGGCTGCTAGGTACGTTTATCGGGCTCATATTAGGTGTGCTGATGGCCTTAAATCTGGCCGATGTGGCACAAGCGATAGAGCGCTTGATAGGTGTGCAGTTTTTGTCTGGTGATATATATTTTATTGATTTTTTACCCTCACGCCTTGACTGGAACGAAGTCTATTTTACTGGCTTTATCGCCATCACTTTGAGTCTACTCGCGACCCTTTACCCTGCGCGAAAAGCCGCAAAAATTAATCCGGCAAGAGTCTTGGGTCATTAATGGTATTTTTAAGCTAAAACTAATGATGGCGCGACCTGAAAAAACCTTATGCAGTACTTGTTCAGTGCAGGGATAGTCGCCATACTTTTTCAACAGTTTGTGATTTTCAGCAGAGAAACTAAGCCACTATGGATGCACTCGAATTACTATTAACCCGCCGTTCTCAACCTCGCTTACAGGCGCCTGCTCCCAGTGAGGATGCGCTGGAAAATATTATGCAAGCAGCCTTGCGAGTCCCCGATCATATGGGTCTAAACCCATGGCGTTTTATTGTTTGTCAAAACGCGGGTCTTAACAGGCTAGGGGAGATATTTGAACAAGCAGCCATTGTCGAGGATATGGGTGATAAACATATTGAGCGTGCCCCTCAACTGCCCCACAGGGCGCCCATGGTCATCGTGGCTATTGCTAAATATAAAGAACATGAAAAAGTACCATGGGTCGAGCAAGTCGCCTCGGCTTCTTGTGCCGTCAGTGCTATGCAAATGGCTGCGTTAGCTCAGGGTTATGCTGGGGTGTGGCGAACAGGCAGCTATGCCAAAAGTGAGGTGGTTAAACAGGCCTTTGAATTGAGTGAGCAAGATGAAGTAGTCGGCTTTTTGTACCTTGGCAGCACCGTGCTAAAAACAATGTCCAAAGCCGCAAAATCAAGCAAAGATCATTTCGAATTTTGGAGTTAAAAAACATGCCAAGGCTAATGTGAAAAATCATTGACCTTGCTTTGATACCTGTCTGGAGC
>JAWUXW010000115.1:0-7375 GCA_034111125.1 Paraglaciecola sp. | reverse complement strand
GCTTCACGCCGCCAAACATCTCGCTGCACAAAGCGTTGATCGTGGCTGGCTTTTTGCCACTGGGCGTTATCGACATATAAAGCAGAATAAGTATGTTTTTGCGTTTGCCAGTAATGTGCTTGCTGTAAAACCCTCATTACTTCATCGAGTTTGGCTTCATCAAATAAGTTATCAATAACGATATGATTGGGACAAGAGTGCAATAAAGACTCTCGATATGTGTCTATCGCCGAATCGACTACTAGCTCATCATTCAACCACATTGAAATTACCCGCTTGTATTTTATGATTATTACTTAAAAATATGATCATACAGAGTCTTTTAAGCCAGTCATATCGTTACTTGCAGAACAACACAATCACTAATACTGGAGAGAAACTCATTATTCAAACCCTTCACCCTCACATCAGTTGCGATGATCGTCCTTATATCGATGGTTGGCGCAAAGGCTCCTGAGAAGGTTTTAGTAAAGAATTTGTTGCTCCCCCACCATGGTATTTCCGGACACTGGGGTCATGGGCTGAGTTGTATACTAACAATGGTTTACAGCTGACAATGCTTAAGGAGCCAACTAATCCACAGACCGGCGAAGTTGCATCACTACTCATGGTCGGAAGTATAGCCAAGTGACAAGCTAAGCCACAGGGGTTTGGCACAGCTGTCATCTTTTAAAGATACTCAATAATTAATAGCTATAGCGAGAAGCGCTCCCGCAAAAAATGCGCAATGCCATCCTGGTGATTATGTCCAATGACAGCGCTCGCAGACTTTTTAATTTCGTCTTTCGCGTTATCTGGGGCGTAACTTTCATCCGCAAGGGCAAACATACTCAAATCATTATCACTATCGCCAAAACAGATAACGTTATTGGCTCCCAATTGCTTTTTTAAATGGTTAACTGCGCTGCCCTTATTGGCGCGACAGTGATGAACATCCATCCACTTAAATTGCTTGCCTTGAAAGGCTGGTCCGGAGTAGGCAATCAGATTTTCATAGGTATTCAGTTCTAACCACAGTTCATTAATCGTATCAGCAACACCAATCATACTAATGTTAGTCACTTGGCTATCACTGGGTAATGCATCTAACGGAAAAAGTTGCGCTTCGGTGCGAGAAACGTAGGTATTAACCAGTTCTTTTTCTACCTCGTGAAGGGTTGCACCGTGAAAAACAAAATGCTGATGCTGATTGTGTTGATGACCGATGGCGTTCACAAAGGGACTAATTCCCTGAGCAAGGGCAATATCAACTACTGTTGAAATCTCCCCGTGGTTAAGTAGATTTTCGAGAGTCAGTAGTTGAATTTTGGGGTCCCATACTGTCACCCCATTGTTGTAAATTTGCGGCAAGTCAAAGTCATGCCCATCAACAATACTCTGCGCCGAATGCATAGTGCGTCCTGTTGCTACGGTATAGGCGATGTTTTTTTCACTCAGAAGCGAAAGGGTATCTTTGGTAAAGGGCGATATTTCAGATGCATCGTTTAATAGAGTGCCATCTAAGTCAAAAAAAATAAGATCCATAAATATTTCTACAGCTCAGGATTACGGGCTAACAACTAGCCCTATATTTAAGTTACGTACTAGCGTTTTAGACTACGTGTTGCACGGCAATTTAGTTTATAACTATTTTGATCAGTTTTAAGTGCAAATTAACAACCAGGACGTTAAAAAACTAGTGCTTGTAATAACTTACACCCGATGCTAAAAATGAAAAAATTCTGCTCAAACAACGTGGCGGTGACATATCCTCACTGGGCTTCGCCCAACAACCCTTGTACTTGCCACTTGCAAAGCGTTATAAAGCATCGAGAATATTTTGAAAAATTCAAACACTAAAGCTAAAATTAGCTTCCGATTTTTAAGTTTAAATAAGTTACAGGCTTTTACCTTGGAGCGGGAAATATTAGGTTCTTCACAAAAAAAACATTTTAAAAATAATTGTCATCATGGGCTGGTTTGCCAAGTATGATCCGGCGAAGAAGGATGAAGAGAACAAAGACAAACAAGGGGCAAAAGACTAGATCGCTTTTTCTTTAGCTAATTTACTCTTATAAACCCGAGTTACCCTCACATTAGGCAGGGGTAACTCAAGGTAGTTTAAGTTTTACTTGTCCCTCAAATAATAAACTAATTTAGGAAGTTTATAACTTGTCATCGAATTCTCCGCCGGTCTGCTTAAACAACATCACAAGCCAATGCAAATAATTAAGCTACATCATTTTGCGTTGACTGTGCACGGGCTCCTTGCAACACATTTAAGGGAACAACCATTGGATGGCTTCGGGAAACTCCTTACGCCAAAACGCTTCACTATGCTGACCACCTTGTACCGTTTTAAATAGGGTGTTTTCTCGGGGATATCCTTGCGCCTTTAACTGGCGCTGCATTTTATTGATATCCGCTACCATGCCATCTCCTTCCTCACTGCCAGATAGGATGTAAAGACGGGCATCACTGGGCGCGCGATTATCTTTTGTATAGGCAAAGACGTCTTGGGAATACCAATAAGCTGGAGAAAAGATACCTGCCTTACTAAACATCTCTGGATAGGCATGAATGGCGTAATGGGATATCAAGCCCCCCATTGAGCTACCCATGATGGCAGTAAACTCACGCTGGGCCTTGGTTCGAAAGTTAGTATCAATGTAGGGTTTGACCACCCCAGTAATAAAGGCCATGTAACCTTTACCTTCAGCCTCTCCAAAGCGTTTATTCATCCAGGGGCTGAGCTCATTCATACGCTTTTCACCACCATTGTCGATGCCCACGACTATGAGTTCGAGGCCACGAGTTCTGGCAAGAAGATTGAGACTTTCATCTATTCCCCACTCCCCTGATTCGGATGTTGCATCATCAAAAAGGTTCTGCCCATCATGCATGTACAGCACCGGATAATGCTTGTCTGAGGTAGCATAATTAGGGGGGAGATAGAGACGCACCTGACGCTCCCGCTCTAGCTCATCCATCCAAAAACTGACTGGCAATACCTGCACGTTTTCAGTGGCACTGGGGAGTCTAGGGGCGTCTGAGCAGGCAATAACAAAGGAACTTACTACTACTGTTAGCAGAAGTCTTCGTACATGTATGTTAAATATGTTCATAGTAGGATTAAAACCGATTGTAGGGGCGCTAGAGCAAACGCTATGCTACCACCGTCTTGGCTAATATTAAGTAGCTAACTATCTGAATCAAAAAAATTTTCACCTATAGGTTTATCAAGTAGACAACACCGACTAACATCTTGGTCACAATTTACGCCTTGTGCCGGGCGTTCTTGAAAGGTCATTACAATGGTATTCAAGTCAGTAATTAGCACGCTTTATTGAAGGATCTCACTATTAAAACTGCTACCCTATAGGCAGATTTGGTTTTTTAGGCACACTTATGAAATTACTTGTTCGTAATCTTGATAGAAACACTACCTCCGCTCAGTTAAAGGCGGTATTCGAAAACTACGGTGTCGTGCAATCCTGTACCATAGTGATGGACAAAGCGACCAAAGCCTCAAAAGGTTTTGGCTTTGTGGTTATGCCGAAACCCGGCGAAGGCAAGGCCGCATTCAAAAACCTTAATGGTTTTGAGCTCGGTGACAACAAAATACGGGTGAAAAAAGCGGACGAAACCGCCTAGTTGTTCTGATAGATTCAAGATCTAAAAAGCCCCTTTGTACGGCCAGTACAAAGGGGCTTTTTTTATTACGAAAGCTGCTTTAAAAAAGCTTAGTGCAAATCCATGGCCTGAATAATTTCGTGGGCGATTTCCGGTGTGGTCACTTCTGGCTTTTTGTGCAGGTCGTCTTTTAACTGCCCCTTACGATGCTTAAGGGCCGCATCCAATTTTTTACCGGCTTTGGCCAAAGCAGGATACATTATCTTGTCTTTCCCTGATGTCGAAATCCGCACCCCTTCATAACTAGTGGTAATTTCGGCTTCATACTCGCCATGCTCCTTAGTAAGAATAATATCCAGGTTGATAAGATTGGGGAAGTGGCTGGCGATTTTGGCAAACTTTTCTTCTACATAATCTTGTACTGCGGCACTTACATCGACGTGATGACCAGAAAGGTTGATCTTCATAGTTTTTCCTTTTTCGTTTTACTACTTTGATTTACAACGGTTTTTAAAAAACTGTAACTACAACTTACTTTTGCTTATTTCACTTCTATTACCCTATAGAGAGTGGGGCAATTTATGTAAAACACAAGTGAATAAATTAGAAATTTTACAAAGACGGTAATTTACTGCTAATCCTTAGCATCACAACATTCATTTGTATCATTTACCTTATTCAACCACGCAAGTTTCCCTATATCAAGGAGGATTAATACAACTAATACCATTCCTCCTTGATATGTGATCAACTCAGAAGGCGCTCGCAAGTTTCATAACAAAGCGTAACGTTGAAGGAATGCGGGTTGCCTTCAACGACGTTGTAATGCAGCTAGGGAGCTTGCCAGTCCTTCCCGAAGGGCGATACCAAGGTTGCTTGCGCTTTAGCCGTTAGACGAGCAAAAAACACGCCGTGATTACGCTACGTTTATCCATCGCTGAGTGAGCAGATATCTAGGTGGATTGGTATAAAATGCTTACATTAAAAATAAGTAAGACCTGCGCTTAGGAGAAATAAAAACCCGCCAAAAGTGGCGGGTTTTATAATTCAACTTAGCTAAGTATGCGACCTACCAACCGGTAATTTCACGCAGGCCTTTGCCAATGTCTGCCAATGAGCGCACGGTTTTAACACCAGCGTCTTCAAGGGCTTTGAACTTTTCTTCCGCTGTGCCTTTGCCGCCTGCGATAATCGCACCGGCATGGCCCATACGCTTACCTTCAGGTGCAGTTACACCGGCAATGTAAGAGACCACAGGCTTAGTGACGTTTGCTTTGATGTAAGCAGCAGCTTCTTCTTCAGCGTTGCCGCCGATTTCGCCGATCATCACAATCGCTTCAGTTTTTGGATCTTCCTGGAACAACTTCAATATATCGATGAAGTTAGAACCTGGGATAGGATCGCCACCAATACCAACACAGGTAGACTGGCCGAAGCCTTCGTCAGTGGTTTGTTTGACGGCTTCATAGGTCAAGGTACCTGAACGGGATACAATTCCGACTTTACCTGCCTGGTGAATGTGACCTGGCATGATGCCAATTTTACATTCGCCCGGAGTGATCACGCCTGGGCAGTTTGGCCCAATCATGCGTACACCTTTTTTATCAACGTATGCTTTAACGTAAAGCATGTCGATAGTCGGAATACCTTCAGTAATACACACTATCAACTCGATACCAGCATCAGCCGCTTCGATGATTGAATCTTTACAGAAAGGGGCAGGTACATATATAACAGTGGCAGTTGCCCCTGTTGCAGCTACTGCATCTTTAACCGTATCGAAAACAGGTAAACCAAGATGAGTGGTTCCGCCTTTACCCGGTGTAACACCACCGACCATCTGCGTACCGTATTCGATAGCTTGCTCAGAGTGGAAAGTACCCTGTCCGCCGGTAAATCCCTGACAAATTACTTTAGTGTTTTTGTCGATGAGTACACTCATGCTACACCTCCAGCAGCGGCAACCACTTTCTGAGCACCGTCAGTTAAGCTAGTTGCGGCAATAATATTTAAATCACATTCGTCGAGGGCTTTAATACCCAACGCCGCGTTGTTGCCTTCTAAGCGCACAACTACGGGCACGTTTACGCCCACTTCTTCAACTGCGCCAATAATACCTTCGGCAATCATGTCACAACGAACGATGCCACCGAAAATGTTAACAAAAACGGCCTGCACGTTAGTATCAGAAAGAATGATTTTAAATGCTTCAGTTACGCGCTCTTTTGTTGCACCGCCGCCCACATCCAGGAAGTTAGCTGGGTTGCCACCGTGTAATTTCACGATATCCATGGTCCCCATGGCCAAACCTGCACCGTTAACCATACAACCAATATTGCCATCAAGGGCAACATAGTTTAGCTCCCACTTAGCGGCTTGTGCTTCACGGGCATCTTCTTGAGAAGGATCGTGCATATCTTGCAATTTAGGCTGGCGATACATGGCGTTGCTGTCGATAGCCACTTTGGCATCAAGGCAATGTAGGTCACCGTCAGCTTTGATCACTAGGGGATTTACTTCGATTAAAGCAATATCCATTTCTTCAAACATTTTGGCCAGTCCCATGAAAATCTTGGTGAACTGGCGAATTTGTACGCCTTTAAGTCCTAATTTGAAAGCAATCTCACGTGCCTGATAAGGCTGAGCACCTACTAGTGGGTCAATTTCAGCTTTAAGAATTTTCTCTGGCGTTTCTTCGGCAACTTTCTCGATCTCAACACCACCTTCGGTAGATGCCATAAAAACGATACTGCGAGAGCTACGATCAACCACGGCGCCCAAATACAATTCCTGAGCGATGTCAGTACAGGTCTCAACAAGAATACGGCTAACCGGCTGGCCAGCTTCATCTGTTTGATAAGTTACTAAATTTTTACCTAGCCAATGCTCGGCAAATTCTTTGATCTCAGCTTTGGTTTTAACTAGCTTTACGCCACCAGCTTTACCGCGACCGCCAGCATGCACCTGACACTTAACAACCCACTCAGTACCGCCAATGCGGTCAGCAGCTTCTACAGCTGCGTGAGGAGTGTCAGCAGCAACGCCTTCAGAAACAGGTAAACCGTATTTAGCGAATAACTGTTTCCCCTGATATTCATGCAAATTCATGGTGTTTCTATCCGTTTTAATTAAGATAAAAGCCGCTTAAAAGCAGCTTAATTTTGGGAGCCGACATTATAGAGTAAACATCGGCAGGACGGTAGGTGAAATCAATTATTTCACCTACCACATAACACTACACGTCTAATAATAGACGAGTTGGATCTTCTAACATTTCTTTAATCGTCACGAGAAAACCAACGGACTCTTTACCATCAATAATTCGATGATCATAAGACAATGCCAAATACATCATTGGCAAAATTTCTACTTTGCCGTTGACTGCCATCGGTCTGTCCTGGATTTTATGCATACCCAGGATAGCGCTTTGTGGCAGATTAATGATTGGAGTAGACAACAGAGAGCCAAATACACCGCCGTTGGTAATTGTGAAATTACCGCCTTGCATATCGGCCAGAGTCAGTTTTCCGTCCCGGCCTTTAAGGGCAAGTGCTTTGATGCCGCTTTCAATGCCAGCCATACCCAAGGTATCGCAATCACGCAATATAGGTGTCACCAAACCTCGAGGTGTTGACACGGCAATAGAAATATCAAAATAGTTGTGATAACAAATATCATCACCGTCTATGGAGGCATTCACTTCCGGGAAGCGTTTAAGGGCTTCGGTAACGGCCTTCACGTAAAACGACATAAAGCCCAGACG
>JAWUXW010000114.1:0-24105 GCA_034111125.1 Paraglaciecola sp. | reverse complement strand
TAACTAATATGTACTTTTGCAATAGAAAACCATTATTACAACAAGCGTTATATACACTGGTCGAATTAACAGGACAGCCATGTTAACGAGCAGCCAAAAAATTATTTTGCCTTTAATTACGATGGCTGTCCTGTTAATTTTCGTGGCGCTACGCAAAGCAAAATAGAGATGGCAGTTCAATAGACTTGCTAACTACTTCGCTAAACGCTTTACTTATTTACCAGTTTTAGTGATTAACTGTAGTTTTCAGCTGTAGTAGCTCAACCCACAATATCTTCCTTATCTTGAGAAAATAGCGCTTGCAGCTCTTCCCTTCCCTGCTTACTGGTTTCAATAAGGGTTTGCATATCCATTTTTTTAGTAATCGCTTTTTCTAGTAACAACTTGTCATGCTGGGCAAATATGGAGACCATTTCCTGCGCTTTGGCTAAGGGATAGCCATATTCTGCCAATAAAAGCTGGGCAGCCTCTAATCCCCCGGCAAATTGCTCACGAACGTAATTGCTCACCCCAAGTTCAGCAAACTGTGTCGCTATCATTCTATTTCTAGCTCTGGCAATAATTTTGATATGCGGATATTTTTGACATACTAATTCCGCTACCTTTAGGGCTTCTTCTTCATTGTCGATGGCTATCAATAGGACTCTCGCATGCTCAATACCGGCAGTTTTTAATAGATCTAGCCTACTGGCATCACCATAAAATACCTTACTGCCAAATTGCTTTAAAAACTCAATATGCTCGGCATCTTTATCCAATGCAGTAAACGGAATATGGTTGGCGGCTAATATTCTTGCAGAAACTTGCCCAAAACGCCCGAAGCCCGCGATGATCACTTGAGGCTCATCTGTGGATGCATGAGTATCATATATCGCTGGGCAGTTCCTGCTGTTAAACCACAGGCTATGCAGTATCACCAGCGGCGACGTTAGCGCCATGGAGATACCAACGATTAAGGTGACCTGGTTGGCAATCTGACTATCAATCAAACCGTTGCTCGCGGCTTGTGCCATGATCACAAAAGCGAACTCTCCCCCCTGGGACAACATTAGCCCTACTCTCATTCCATCAGTTTTCTGCTGTTTAGCCAGAAGTAGGATGCCAAAGATAACCATTGTTTTAATAGTTACCAGCAGCAAACTTGCAGATAATATAAATACGGGATCGGATACCAACAGTCCTAAGTCTAAATTCATGCCAATGGCTATGAAAAACAAGCCTAAGAGCAAACCTTTAAAGGGCTCAATTTCGGCTTCAAGTTGATGCTTAAAACTTGAATTAGCAAGTAGTATACCCGCTACAAAGGCTCCCATACCCATCGACAAGCCGGCTTCTTGCATTCCCAGAGCGGTGGCTATCACAATTAGTAGAGCAGCGGCTGTCATCACTTCAGAACTGCCGTAGTGTGAAATTAAACGCAAAAAAGGGTTAGTCAAATACCGACCGACGACCAGCACTATGCAAATTGCCGACACACTGACCCACCAGGCTGGCGCTGTGCTTCCATTGCTACTAGCAAGACCTTCCACTAATAAAAGTAGTGGAATAACAGCCAAATCCTGCATCAACAATATAGAGAAACCCTGCTGACCCGGTGGACTTTTTAGAATTTTGTGTTCAGTCATTAGCTGAATGGCGAAGGCTGTCGAGGAAAGTGCCACAGATAATCCGATAACCACCGAGGTGATCAACGATAGCGACAATATAAAGTACACAGCGCTACCTATAATAAGAGCACTAGTTATCAACTGACCGCCGCCAGTAAAAATAATTTGATTGCGCATGCGCCAAAGTTTTTCTGGCTCAAGCTCAAGACCAATCACAAACAGCAGCAGCACCACACCAAATTCAGCAAAATGTAGAATTGTTTGCGGATCACTCACCCAATCCATGGCTGCAGGGCCAATGACCGCGCCAGCCACCAAATAACCAAGTATCGCCCCAAGCTTGAATTTTTTGAATATAGGCACCGCTACAACGGCTGCCGCCAGAAACACCATCCCCGAAGCTAATACACTCATAAACTAACTCAAGTAAATTATTTTTTATTGTTCTAAGAGTATCAGAACTAATTGTTTCATAAGGAATATTATGCAGTTTTTTTGTTCGCGAAATAGTGATTATTGGCCTAACCTTAAAGCTACATACGGAGTTGGCCCAAAAAATGTTCCAAACTGTTAAAAACCACAAGTCTCAACTAAGCCTCTATCTGCAATTAGGAAAATTTCGTTTATGTCTGTTGGTGTTATTTACCACCTTAATTGGCTATGCACTCGGTGCCTCACAGTTCAACTCCTTAGTAATTATCGCTTTACTAGCAGGCACCTTACTGGCGGCCATGGGTGCCAATGGATTAAACCAATGCTGGGAACAAGAGCGAGACGGTCGTATGGCAAGAACACGCAATCGGCCTTTGCCATCTGGGCGCATGTCATCGATTCATGCTTTGACTGTGACTTTGCTTTGGTCATTGTCAGGGGTATTGATACTGTATTGGATGGTTAATTCGCTTACTGCCTATTTAGCACTCGCCACCCTTATGAGCTACCTCTTTATTTATACCCCATTAAAACCCCATTCATCCCTGGCAGTATTAGCCGGAGCTGTCCCTGGCGCAATACCTCCGATGATGGGTTGGACTGCAGCAACAAACCAATTCAGCGTTGAGGCTTGGGTATTGGCTTGTCTGTTATTTTTATGGCAGATACCCCATTTTATGTCGCTGGCTGCTATTTATCGGCAGGACTACGCCAACGGCGGGTACCGTCTGTTGCCAGACAACCCGGAGATGGATAAAGCCACTCGCAGTATCATTGTTGTATTTAGTGTGGCGCTCTTGAGTATTAGTTTGTTGATCCCCGCCATTGGCCTCGGTCAACACCTTATGTTTGTGGCTGCCTTGTTTTTGGGCCTTAATCTTCTTTATTTGAGCATGAAACTCTATCAGCAGTACAGTGTGAAAAACGCCCGACGAGTATTCCTTGCCAGTATTATTTACCTGCCAATAATAATGACCTTATTGTTGATAGATGAAAGGTTAGTCAGCCCCTACTGGTCATTTTGATCGAAACAAGAAAAAAACACCTAAAAATGTACAAACATTGAACAATGTTATACTGTAGATATTAACATCATGTTAACAATTGATCGTTAACAATCTAAGCACTAGGAGAGTTACCGCTATGCTAAGACATTATTATATAAGCAATGATCTGGACGATATGGAAGCCGTTGAGCAGGAGCTTGAAGCGAAAGGCGTAAGTACCCCGCAGATCCACGTATTAAGTGAAAACGATGCTGAAGTTGAGAAGCATCATTTGCATGCTATTGAGGCCGTACTCAAACAAGATGTAGTGCACTCGACCGAGTTAGGTGCTGTGGTCGGTGTTATCGGCGCAATCCTAGTATTAGGCGCAGCCTATCTAATGGATTGGCATACTACCGCCGTTGGCTGGGTACCCTTTGGTTTTCTCGCCGTAGTAGTTCTTGGCTTTTGCACCTGGGAGGGAGGATTGATAGGAATCCAAATTCCGAACCGTGAATTTAAGCGTTTTCAAAAATTACTCAAACACGGTAAACATGTTATTTTTGTTGATGTCGATCCCGAGCAAGAATCTGTTCTTTTGGAAACCGCGGCACAGCATCCAAAACTCAAACATGCCGGTACGGGCAACGCTACACCAGGATGGGTTGTGCATGGCCAAGAAACGTTTAGCAAGGTGATGAAAACCTTACCTTAGAATTAATATAGTAGACAACGAAAACCGAATATCTGAAATTGTCAGGTATTCGGTTTTTTATGTGGCTAGTTGCAATTTTTAGCTAATCCAGTATTACGGCTATCCGCATAGCCATTATTCTTATGCAAAAAAATCAAAAGTCGTAATGGAAGGCAGATTAGTTATTAGTAAAAAACATCAATCGGCTGAAAAAAGTGTAGTTTGATTCAATTGCCATAATCGCAATAAACAAACTTAGGCATAAAGGCGGCAGTAAAATGGCACAGATCAGCGCCATTCGTTCCCACATCATATGCATAAATATACTAATGATTAAGCCCGCTTTTAAAAACATAAAAAGCAAGATAAGTGACCATCGTAGCAGTCCTTCTAGGTGCATATAGTCCACCATGTAAGAAAAACCACTGAGTACAAACAACAAGATCCAAATCTTTAAATACAGGCTGACAGGATGCTCCTGATGCCCATGCTCTTCAGGTTGCGCTTGAATATCTGTAGACATAAGATCTCCTCGCCAAAAACGTATTGTATTTAGTTAATACCAAATTTTTCGTTCCCTGAGTAATTATTCGCTACATCCTTATAGCCACCCTTAACAGCCGTCGCAGCAACATTCAAATTTCATCCCGAAAAATTTGTCAGTGCTCAGCGGCCCCTTAGATAGTGCAGAAGGCCTGTTCTGCTGCTTTTAACGCTGCTCGCATTACCCTTCGGCCAATGGCTGAGAACCCTTGCTCAGCACTATTCGATCTACCATAAATAAAACAGCGCAAAAATAAACACCCAAACCAAATCAACAAAGTGCCAATACAGGCCAGTAATTTCGACTATTTCGTAATTGCCACTCTTCTCATAATGACCTCTGAGTATTTTAATCGCGACTGTCGCCAAATAAATTACTCCAATCGACACATGCACGCCGTGAAAGCCTGTGACCATGAAAAATACCGCGCCAAACTGAGCGGCGCCAAAGGGATTTTCCCAGGGCCTAACACCTTCGGAAATCAGTTTGGTCCATTCAAAGGCCTGCATGCCGACAAATGAAAGACCGAGCAACGCAGTCACCAACATCAAAGTGGCGGCTTTGACTTTATCCTTGCGATAGCCATAATTAACCGCCATCGCCATGGTGCCGCTACTGGTAATTAATATAAATGTCATAATCGCAATCAGCACCATTGGCACGTACTGGCCAGCAATTTCCAGTGCAAACACTTCACTGGCGTTCGGCCACGGATCTACCGCTGACATTCGAACCACCATGTAACCAATCAAAAAACAACTAAACACAAAGGTATCGCTGAGCAAGAAGATCCACATCATCGCCTTGCCCCAGGGCACCTTAAATGCCTCTTTGTCAGCTGACCAATCCGCCGCTAAGCCACTTAATCCTTCTAAAGATTTTACTGGTTCTTTTAACTGCATGCTTAAGCCCCCAATCCACAAAAGGCGACAATGGCGTTATACGTTTCTGGCTTGCTGACTAGCAGCATAAACAGCACTAGCCAAAGCCCTAATAAAAAGTGCCAATATATGGCACATAGCTCCACATATTTAGAAAGCTTGGCACTGCCCCTTAACATCGCTGCCAACGTTCCCAACCATGCGAGCAAACCAATGCCCACATGAGTCGCGTGTAAACCGGTAAAGATATAGAAAAAACTCAGGGCGGGATTACTATCAACCATAAAACCCTGTTGATAGAGTTGCTGCCAAAACATAAGCTGACCAGTTACAAAGGCACCAGAAAATAATCCTGCTAAAACTAATCCGGGCTTCAATCCAAGGGGATTTTTCTTACGCCCTGCGACTCGCGCCCATTGCAAGCAAACACTCGCCAGCACTAAGTAAATTGTGTTTAACCACAATATACTTTTATCGAATAAGGGGTGATTGGCTTCTTCAGCCAGTGGTTGCCAGTCGGGATATTGGGAGCGCATTAAAAATGCCACAAAAAACAAAAAAAACAGCACAGAGACAACCGTTAACAGTAACCTCAAACCTGCTTTGCGGGTGTGCTCGCGCCCAAGATATTGGCTTTGTGGTGCCGCACCCTGCTCCCATGATTTTTCCATCAACGGGCTAAGAAAACTCATAGCTTAGCCTCCTCTTTGACTTCATTATAATTTTGCGGCAAATAATCTTGCTCATGGCCGGGCACGCTATAGTCATAAGCCCAGCGGTGGCAAACCGGTAGTTCCTTACCCCAATTACCATGACCGGGAGGTGTCGTTTCTGTTTGCCACTCAAGGGTAGTGGCTTCCCAGGGATTGTCGCCTGAGGGCTTACCTTTAAAAAGACTCCAAACCAGATTGAACAAAAAGATTAGCTGTATCAGGGCGACAAATATCGCCATCACTGAAATTATCGCATTTAGGTCTTTTGCCGAATCGGGAATGAAGTCATAATTTTCGTAGGCAAAATAACGCCTTGGCACACCCAACACGCCAAGGTAGTGCATGGGGAAATAAATGGCATAAGTACCTAGAAAGGTTCCCCAAAAATGCATTCTACCCATGGTCTCATCCATCATTCGGCCGGTCATTTTTGGATACCAGTGGTAAATACCGCCAAATACCACCAAGATCGGCGACACCCCCATTACCATATGAAAGTGGGCCACCACAAAATAGGTGTCAGACAAGGGTAAGTCCACTACCACATTGCCAAGAAATAAGCCGGTTAGGCCTCCGATGGTAAACGTAGATACAAAACCCAATGCGAACAACATTGGGACATTCAAGCGAATATTGCCCTGCCAGATGGTGAGCACCCAATTGTAGACTTTGATCGCCGTCGGTACCGCAATAATCAAAGTGGTGGTAGCAAAGAAATAGCCAAACATGGGATTCATACCGCTGATATACATATGGTGCGCCCATACGACAAAACTCATAATCCCAATTGCTATGATCGCCCACACCATCAAGCGATAGCCAAAAATATTCTTACGTGCATGGGTGCTGATCAAATCGGACACGATGCCAAAGGCAGGCAAGGCCACTATATATACTTCAGGATGACCAAAGAACCAAAACAAGTGCTGAAACAAAATTGGGCTGCCACCCTCATGTTCAAGTTGCTGGCCCATAGATAAAATGGCTGGCATAAAAAAGCTGGTGCCCAGGGTCTTATCAAACAACATCATCACCGCACTAACAAACAAGGCAGGAAAGGCCAGCAAAGCCAATACTGTCGCCATAAAAATGCCCCACACGGTAAGTGGCATACGCATTAATGTCATACCTCGGGTGCGCGCTTGCAAGACAGTTGTCACATAATTCAAGCCGCCCATGGTCGCCGCTACAATAAAAATAGCCAGTGAAACCAACATCAAAATAATGCCCCAATCAGAGCCGGGAGTACCCGGCAAAATAGCCTGAGGAGGGTATAAGGTCCAACCTGCCCCGGTTGGCCCGCCTGGCACAAAGAAACTGGCCATCAGCACGATTACCGCTAATAAATAAAACCACACGCTGAGCATGTTCACAAAAGGAAAGACCATATCTCTGGCACCGACCATTAGAGGAATAAGGTAATTACCGAAGCCGCCTAAGAATATTGCAGTAAGCAGATAGATGACCATAATCATGCCGTGCATAGTCACAAACTGGTAATAGGCACTGGGATCGATAAAATCGAAACTGCCGGGAAAGCCAAGTTGTAAGCGCATCAGGCCAGACAGTACTAAAGCTACAAGCCCAACTAAGATGGCAATAACAGAATATTGGATCGCAATCACTTTATGATCCTGACTCCAGACATACTTCGTAAAGAAGCTACTAGGCTCATGCATATCGTGGTCTACTTCTTGTTCCATCTTTTTGCTCCGCAGTTACGGTTTAGCCTTAACTTTAGTTATAGGGTCTTAATAAACTCAATTATTGCCTGGGCCTCTTGCTCATTCATCACAGGAGGAGGCATCACCGGCGGGTAGCCCGCTGCTATTTTGGCGTTAGGCTGGAAAATCGATTCCATCAGATAAATATCGTCTACTTCAACGCTTTGTCCTGAGGCCAGTTCTCTACTTGAGCCGTAGACGCCTTGCCAGCTTGGCCCTAGTAATTTCGAACCATCCAGGCTATGACAGGCGACACAGCCCTTTGACATGGCAAGCTTGGCACCGGATAACTCTCGGCCTTGCCCATCTTTTTTCCCGCTCTGCCCGCCTTTTTCTTTGATATAGGCGATAATCCCATCCATTTCCAACTCAGTTAGGGTCAATGTCGGCATAATAGGCGCATAGCCCTTGACCATCTTTACGCTGGGATTGAGGATAGATTCTTTCAGATAAGCTTCATCAACCAGGAGTTCAGAGCCGTCTGCTAAAATTTGAGTTTTGCCAAATAAGCCCTGCCAACTTGGCCCGATAGCACTGTCAGAGAAATCATGACAGCCCATACAGCCCTTACTTTGCGCGAGTTCTTTGCCACTTTGTGCCAATACGCTCAATACTTCAGAGCGATTCCGGGATATTGAGCTGGCAAAGGTGGCCTGCTGTACCAACCAACTTTCAAAGTCTGCCAGTTCTTGCACTTCTACATGACCACGCATATTGAAATGCCCAAGACCGCAAAACTCTGCACAGAGGATCTCAAACTCACCCAGTACAGTGGGGGTAAACCAGATATAGGACACCGTACCTGGCACCATATCCATCTTGACTCTGAACTGGGGCACATAAAAATTATGCAAAACGTCTTTTGAACGCATCAATACTTTTATTGGCACATCTATCGGCAGTACTAGTCTGTTTCCCGGCACTAATACATCGTCTTGGCCGAAGGGATCGAGTGGATCAATTCCAAAAGGATTGTCGATACTAATGTGCTCGACGGCGCTCTTGCCCAGTTGCTTGTCCATACCAGGGAAGCGGAAACTCCAGCTCCACTGCTGACCAACCACCTCAACTACGCTAGCTTCTTCTGGCACCTCTACAAATTCGGCGTATACAATTAAACCAGGGGCTAACATCGCCACAATTCCGATACTGGTGACTATCGTCAACCATACTTCCAGCTTCTTGTTTTCCGGCTCGTACTTGGCTTTGCGGTTCTCATTGTGACGAAATTTTATGACGGCGAAGGCGATAAAGAAGTTGATAGCGATAAATACGATACCGGTAATAATCAGCGTGATGAGCATGATGTCATCGATGGAACCCCAGTTAGACGCTAAGGGCGTCATTCCCCAAGGAGATAAAAAATGAAAAACAACCGATCCAATAACAATTAGGATCAACGCTACCGCAATTCCCATGCCCGTCCCTTATTATTCTAGTTGCCATCCTGGGGAATGTTGATTTGTCATACTCATTCCTATTGAAAACTGATATGTTGCCAATCGAGGCGCAGGTAGTGTAGTTTAGCCATCCAAATCAGTCGATTTACAACAACAAATAGCGAATGTGAAAGATCAACAGCCCCTATGAGCTGATTAAATATCAATCAATTGATACCTAGTGTAGGTGCTGATTCAGAATTGCGCTAATAGAGTTTAGGTGTTTTTTGATAGAGAGAAAATGTTTAAATATCAGATAGCTTGAGTGATAATGTTTTAATTTTAAAGCAATTGAGCATATTTATGCCCATACAGAACAGCTGCAAAAAAAACCCTAACTGTATCTTGGCGACACCAATAGAACACGACATCATTGATCGATACCTATTGTTGTCCTCTGAAGTTATTTGATATGGAATATACCGCCTTAATTTTATTCACCATCGCGACCAGCATAACGCCTGGACCGAATAATGTGATGATTATGACATCCGGGATGAATCACGGGGTTCGCAAAAGCATTCCACATTTAGCGGGTATCGATTTGGGCTTTCCACTTATGCTGATAGCAATTGGCTTGGGAATAACAGAATTGTTCAATGCCTTCCCCACGTCATTTATCGTGATGAAAGTCGTCGGCGTATTTTATCTCAGTTACTTAGCCGTCAAAATCGCCGCTATGCCAGTGCAGTCCTTTGATCATGTAAAAGCTAAACCACTGAGTTTTATCCAGGCAGCATTGTTTCAGTGGGTTAATCCCAAAGCGTGGATCATGTGCATTGGAGCGTTGGTAACCTATGCCTCGGTGGGCGAAGGCTATTTTCAGCAAGTATTACTTATCGCCTTGATATTCTTTTTATTTGGCGCGCCCTGCACCATTGCGTGGCTGAGCTTTGGCAGCTCACTTAAGCAAGTATTGTCCAAACCCGCTTACTTGAAAGCATTTAACGTCTCAATGGCAGCACTTTTGATTGCTTCTTTACTTCCTGTACTCCAAGAGCTTTATGAATTATCGATTAACTAGCGGAGATAGCAAACTAGTGGCAGTCCAAGAGCAATAATAGATTGCTGCATAATAGCTAGATTATTATTAAGTAGGTGGGAGATAAGTGACTGCCAGGCGCCATATTCTTGCTTTTTCAAAAACGTAACCGCATCTTGCTGATGAACAAATTTTGTTGCTTGTGAGTGCTGGATAAGGTGTTTTTGAATATGCGCTATACTTGGCGCCAAAATCCCCCTAACCTTGGGTGTAGTGAAACAGTTTTCCAAACCTTTAGGATCGAGATCAGGAAACATGAATACCTCTACCTCGACTGGCAATTTATGCAACAGTGCTTTGAGCCCAGTGGTAATTGTTCCCTCGTGCCCACGGTACAATACCAGGGCATCCTTTAGCTCGGATGGAATATTGGCTAAGTGCCAACCATCAAACACATCCAGATTTTCAATCACAATGACAGTATTTAATGACCCTATATCAATTCCCTCTACAGGTAGGCGCAAACTCCCTCCTAGTGGCAGGATGACCTCACGGCCAAATGCAACAAGCCGACCATTGGAAGACCCCGCCAACAGAAAACTATCATTCGGTTTAATATCGGCGAGTTTGTCGTCATTGACATATTGGCTTGCGGCAACTCTTGAAAGCCCTGAGGGTAGGCCTTGTCGCAGATTCAGCCGCGGAAACAACAGTTCAATATCAGCGCGTAACTTAGCTTTACTTGCAGGCGTAAATACAAAAGCTTTGCCATTATGATAAAGATTAAAATATTCATCTAAGTACTGTTTCAATTTCCCTTTGACCGCAAAATTAAGCTTTTCCTCATCACGAAAAAAGCGACTAAGTAACTTGATGTCTGCCTTGCTCAGTTCCACAGGCGCTATCTCAGTCCCAATTCCACATCTTGAATTATGTAGTTGCCATCATAAATTGGATGATTGGCTCCATCGAGATCCAAGGTAAAATAGCTCTGCTCTTCCAGCGTGAGTCCCTGATATCCACCGACTACCTGATAAATCCACACCTCAGGATCAAACTCCAGTTCATGTTGCTGATGGTAATCCAAAGCGGTTAAACGTTCACCGCTGTCGATCACCTGACAAAAATAGGCTTCTACTGCCAACTTGAGCTTATTTTCGTCGAAATGAGCGTCACTTTGCACTTCAACTTGAATATTGTGTGTTGCCCGCTCAATGTGCTGACGGGACTTAGTGCGATCATAGGCCTTAATCGCCCCAACCAATTGTTGCAAGTCCTGCTCATGCTCAATTCTATGCACATCTACTGCCGCCGGCTTGAGTATGCTGGCTGCCTGATTAAACAGCATCGGCACATTGCTCAACTGACTGTAATTGGTCGGCGTAAAGTCAGGTTTTTGCTCCATATGTAGCAAAAATCCTTTAAGTAGCTGTGTCCTGCCACGAAATTCCCTAAACCGGCCAATTAATTCAAGTAGACGGGCCTGCACTATAGATAGTTCCTGAGTAACTTTTGAAAAGCTGTGCTGCAAGGTCACGACTAACAGATGACGTAATTCACGATTACTGCCTGCCTGCTCGCTTAACTCATCAAAACGGAACATTTCTAGTTGAGTAAGTAGCTCACTAACCTGTGCTTGTGCCAACTCATTCTCTCGGATTTTGGCATCAATCGAGGCTACATAGCCAAACTCATTATTGATCCGGCTAAACAACATGCGCACGCTATTTGCCAGGGACTCAGTTAATGCATAGACGTGCTCAGTAAGATCACCTAGGTGGGCCTCTGATTCAGCAAAACGACCATGATGCAGTGCCTCTTTATAGTGCTGGGCCAAGGTTTTTAAGCTGGCTAAGGCCGAACCAACATTGGCATCAATCTGCCTGTTTCGCTCATCATGCAAGCTGCCCTCTAATAAGGATCTTACTGCATGCTTTAGGCGCAATTGCGTATCCGACTCCGGTCGCCACAAGATACCCAGCTGAGTCAAGTTTTCGATGATCTTGGAGTTGTATTTTCTCTCGTCCAGGGAGCCAGACAAATACACTTGCATGATAAGTTCACTATGCCGACTCAGTGCATTAAGAAACTTAACGCCAGCCTTGTGAAGATGCTGATTCACAGTACTTCCCAATTTACGCCAATGTAATTCATAGCAAGCTGCCTTGTTGTGCCGCGTTCTCGGCTTGCTCCGTCAGCGATAGGGCTTCGGTTTCATCAATAAATTTCAGAACATCGTACAAATATTCGATTTTGCCGGTGGCAATAAATATCTGTTTTTCTGCGTTGGGTTTGAGTACATACCCCAGTTCAGTTAAACGCTTAAACACTTGTTTTAACTGGCCGTCCAATTGAGTACTGGTAGAGCCAAATAGGCGATAGCGGGAAATTTTCTCTAATTGCTCGGCAAAGGCCGGAGTATCTTCAATAGTGGTTTGCAGTTCATTTAAGCGAATAGCTGCCCCTTGGGTCACCGGCATATCGGCGCTATTAGCTTGCTGGACTAATAACAACCATTCCACTAACGGCACCAGATTACTGGATACCTCCTGAAACTGACTGCCCAGTTGCTTGCGTTCGTTATCATTCAGACTTTGGTAGGCAGCGAAAAACACATCGCCGTCAGCAACACTGGCCAGGGTGCGGTTTAGCACATTGAGCTGGCTTTCAATCTTGTCGCCATTGCTACCGGTTTTCAAATAGCGCCAGGCGTCTTCATCACTTATCTGACAAATAAACGCTCCGGATAGTAACAATTCTAATATTCTGCCTTGTTCCGTGATCATGCTTTGACCTCCGCTTGCTCTTCCCCAGACACGTCTGCCTGCTTACGTTTTTTCAGGCGATCAGTGATGGCACTCACTTTGGGCTGAACCACCTGCAATTTTCGCGTCCCTTTATCAATCAGGTAACGGTTTTCGAACAAACTTAAGACCTCTGATTCCGGATTGGGGAAGGCACCGACCACACAAATATTGTTGTTCTGGCAGGCATCAAAAATTTTCTTCACATTACTTTGATGCAAAGTACCCAATTCATCAATCGGCCAGTGAATAGTGGCATCGGCACTGCCCCGTAAAAGTCGGGTAAAGGCTAATAAGAACTTACATAAAATCAAATACGCCATACCGTGGCTGGAGGACTCGTTTAATTGACGATCAGTGCGAATGATCAAATCACTATTGCCTTCGCGCAGGTGCAATTCAATGTCCAGTAACTTGCTGATCCCGCCACTTAAAGCTGCACGGCCAAGAATATCCAGCACCCGGCGCATGCTTTGCGCATAATCATCGTCAGGTAATTCGTTAGCGCCTTCACTCATCCATTCATGGTACAAGTTATTGAACTGAGCCAGCTCAGGCCAAAACTCTAACTCACTGATCCGTGAGCGAATTTTTACTGCTGACTCAGATACACCATCTAAAAACAGCTCTTCGTCCACTTCCTTACTGATCCGTTTGCTCTGACTGGCAATGCGTTTATCGATGTCTTCCAACACATTGTAATATTGGGTCAAATCGGCACCAAATATCCGCCCCTGCTCCCGTAAACCCTGGAGTTTTTGCGGCACTATCTCGTTAAGCAGACGGGCTAAGTGAGCAACAAGACGCCGATGATCCACGCCCCGTATCCCCTTGTCATTCACAAAGGCGCACTCTTCACGAGAACGCTCCCAGGTATCGGACAAACCGGTACCTGCCTGGGCGGCAATCAACTGATCAAAATGCTCTACATAGGCTTTAATATCTGCCAGTAAGCCCTCGCGGTTTTGCAGCAACTCTTGCCCTTCAGAGATACGCTGGGCAATATTGATGCTTTCCCCAAGAGGGTTGGATACAACCTTCTCCTCTGGAATATCACCGACCAGCAAACTCAGTTTGGCTAATACGCGCTTAATATTCTGCAGGTCTACTTCCTGCTCTTTTGCGGTTTTTAAGCCCTGCTCATAGCGTACTTGCTGCTCTCTAAGCTGGGAAATAACCTGTTTGTGCAATGCTTGTTGGGTATTTAACTCGCGCTCCGCCTGACTTGCCGCCTTTTTAGCTTTGGCGAGTTGCGCTTGCCAGCTAAGTTTGTGCCCGGTAAATATGGTTTTATACCAATGTTCATAGTCTTTGACTTTATGCCTATTGGTATCCGTATGCTGAATATCCTGTTTCAACTGTTTGATACCCTTTTGCAGTCCGCCGATTTCATCCACGTCGACCCCGCGATTGGCTAACTCATCGGCCAACCATTGTTCGGACTGCTTCTTATCCAGCGCGGCGCTTTGTCGTGCTTTTTGAATATGCTGGTCCACCAGGCTAACTTGTTGCTGAGTATCGCCAATAAGCTGCTGCCAGTGGAATTGGTGTTCAGTTTCTGCCTCCCGCTGTTGATCATGCAAGGCGTCTGTCGCCTCAAGGTGTTGGGCTTTTTCTTTATTTTGCTGAAGGTCATTCTGCTTCAGCAGTTTCTTGTTGTGCTGCTTGCGCTCACTTAAAGCCTGGCTGTATTCCTGATGAGCCTGCTCTTTGTCGTGTTGCGCCCGTTTACGGTTAGCCTCGGCAGTACGTGCATCACTTTCACACTTCGCCTGTTGCAGTTCTTTATTACGCAGCTCTTCACTGGCTTTGGCTAGCACAAACTCAGCCTGATTTTGCACTTCCAGCGAGGCGGCCAGCGCATCTTGAGCGAAGGAAAATTGCTGCTGCAACGCTTGTTCTGATTGGGCATACTCGGGCACATCAACCGTGCTTAGATCCAACTGCAGGCCAAAGATACTCTCACCTGAACCATTGGAGTCATTGACAAACCCCGGTCGCAGATCATTGCGCTTGAGCAGGTCAGGATGGATAACCTTACCCAGTTTTAGTTCCCAGCCCGGCTGTTCCTTACGTAGGTTCTCCAGCAAACTGTTGTGCTCGGGGTACAGTAAGGCCTCGACTTTGTTTACTTGTTGTTGCTGCTGCTGGTTGGTTTTTCTTGCCTGCTCCAGCGCCATATTCGATTGGATGCGCCCTTGCTGCGCCTTCTGATGTGCATGCTGAGCCTGACGTAAAGTATCCCGCACACCGTCTTCTAAGCTGCTTGCTTCCTTGACACTGGCGTCCAGTAAATCTAACTGACTTTGCTCAAACTCACTGAAACCGGCATTTTTAAGGCTGGCATTAAGTTCGGCCTGCTGAATTTTCAACTCGGCGAGTCCCAGTTGATATTCGCTCTCTAGCTGATTGTGTTGCTGCTGGAAGTCCTGTTTAATTTCTTGCTGGCTTTGCTGTTGCTGGCCTTTTTGCTCAGACAACTTTTCCTGCAAGCCTTGCTTTTGTTCGTTATAGCTGTCCAGTTCAAAGGTTAACTTCTCATTTAAATCGGCTATGCGTTTGTTAAAGGCAGATTCAATGTCCTGATGCTTCTCGGTCAATAGGCTATAACGGGTGTTAGCCGTATCCAGCTCACTTACCCACTGGGGCATTAGCTGCAGATTGTTTTGCAAGGCTTCAATGCCCTGGCTTTGCCAATCATCAAATTCTTTTTCTACCTGATCCAAATCTTTTTCCAGTTTCTGGATATCGGCTTTCGCCTCTGATAATAGTTGATTCAGCTGGTCGCGGTTTGCGCCCCAATCTCCATCCTGTTTTTTCACTGCTAATAGGGCTTCATCCAATTGCCCTTGCAGCTGAATAATACTGGTGGCTAATTTACTTAGGTCAAAATCAAATTGCTGCTTCAATTGGCCCAGACGTTTTTCGCTTTGGCTCAACTCGTGATCGCAGCGCTCTAATTTGGCAAATTCAGGGCGAATTTCATCAAACTCTTTGATTAGGTGACATTCACGGATCCAATCTTCAACCCGCTGACGACTCAAGCTGGAGCTTGGTGGTTGCACGCCATCTTCTTCCAAAATGGCCGCTATCATCGCCTTGATAGTTTCCATCTTGCCTTCTTTGGAATGCACGGCTTTGGCCAGTTTTTCGATATGGCGCAGATGATGGCTTGGGCTGCACAAACTAAATATACGGGCATACCCCAGCAACTCACGATTGTTGGCGCAGGTATTTAATACTCCGCGATCATTTTGCAGCACCGCCCGGTATTCTTTGGTATTCAGTAGATTAGTGACCAATACATTAGAACGTTTAAGGCTGCGTGCCAGTTCATTCATCGACACACTGGTATGTTCACCCGCTTTATTCTGGTACAAATAATCACTGAGTTCAAAGGGCTTACCGATGAGTCGATAATTCACTCCGCTGCCTGTCGAGGCCAACACTACCTGACACAAATCTTGTTCGTGGCGTTCAAATTCGTAAATTATAAAGCTCGACTCTCGGGGCAAATACCAACGCTCAAAACTATCACGGGTTGAAGGCACCACGCGGCTGGGATATTCCCCATAAAACACTGGAATAAGGCGCTGTAAAGTGGTTTTACCTGAGGCATTGGTGCCACAAATATTAGTATGGCCGTCTAGTTTTAGCTCTACCACGCCGGGTAAATGGGTATCGATAAGAATAATGCGGTGCAAGCCAGGCATAAACTTCCTTTATTGGCGATTAAAAACCAATCAGCACGGAGGCTGTGAGGTATATTTCAAGTACAGAATGGTACCCAGTTTTAGAGGTTTTTAACACCTGTGTTTTGGGAGTAAGTAGGAGTTTTTTTAAGTACTTGATTTACAGTGTTTTTGAATCGACTATCTTTAAATGCATCAAACCCACGGAAAATTGAAATGCCATCTTTACGACTTTATTTTATCAAGCTTTGCTGGCTCATTTTTTTACAGTATTCAGTTGTATGTTTTGCGCTGAAGAAGCGAGTAAGTCTCGTGGGGCAACAACGGTATCTGTATTGATGCAAACATCCTTAGGCGACATCGAAATTGAGCTTTACACTGAGTAAGCACCGATCACCACAGTTAATTTCATCCGCTATATTCGTGAAGGTGAATTTAATAGCGGTAATTTTTATCGGGTAGTTAGGAAGGACAACGATAATGGCCATCCGATTATTGAGGTAATTCAAGGCAGTGCGAATCGCGGCTTTAGAGATTTTGCCGCCATTGAGATAGAAACCACTGAAGCGACTGGGATCCAGCATCTCAACGGCACTTTATCTATGGCCAGAGGCGAGCAAAACAGTGCAACTCATGAATTTTTCATCTGCATCGGCCCACAGTCCTCTTTGAACCATGGTGGTTTGCGCAATCCTGATGGCGAAGGCTCTGCGGCCTTTGGCAGGATAGTCGGAGGAATGGCAGTTGTTGAAGATGACTACGTAAAGAACCAGATATTGGCTAAACCGGTTGAGATTATTAGTGCCCAACTACTGGAAAATGCAATTAACACCAATGCCCCTTGATATAAATCCAATTAACTGTTGATCGTAAAACTCACAAGCTAAGTAATCATAACAACTAATACAATTAATTTTTAGGACACAACATGTTCGGTTTTTTAAAATCTGACCCAAGTAAAAAATTACGTAAGCTTTACGATAAAAAATCTACTGATGCCATGCTTGCCCAGCGTAAAGGAGATATTTATAGCTATTCCATATTAACGGCTGAAGCAGAGGAATTATGGAAAGAGATAGAAGCGCTCAAGCTAGAAAAATAACAGGCCGGTCAAAAGTTTATACCCAAGTGACCTCAAAATGCCAGTTCAGAGTTTAGGCAGGAATTCAGGGCAAGGCACAACATGTAGGGAATGGCATCCCCTTTTCAAATGTTGTAACGCAGCACGGGGTTTCTGCCTAAGCTCCCTTCGGGCGGGTTTCATTTCCACAACGGAGTTGCCCCAACTACGGTGTTAAAGGTATTGGACATAGTAAAGCTATGCCGCAACACCTTTGCCTGGTATTTGACGATTTGAATTCCCGCTGAACTCTGCATTTTGAGGTCACTTGGGTAAGGCTCCTGATAATGTTCTGGCGCTTATCTCACATTTAAGCAACACTTTACTAAGGTAATAGTGGGAGCAATGAGATGAAGCGGGATTTTTTTAAAAGAAAGGTTTGGCGAACATCACAAGGGGCGAATTTCGCCTCTTGATATTTTTTCATTGCCTGTGATTTCTGAGCGTGATCCAGATATTAAAGATGAGGACAGGCAGACGTTTCAAGATATGCTCACGGCATCTGCCAAAGGACAGGCCTGTAACTTAATTTTTAACGGCGCGGCAAACTCTCGTATCAATCAAGATAAAGCAACCTTATTGGCCCACGCTTGTTTAAAACTGAAACGTTCCCTGTGCCTGCTTGATTGTGCAAACTTAGTCGAAAAATATATCGGGGAAACTGAGAAAAATCTCAACCGATTGATTGCTGACGCTGAATCTCAAGACTGGATTTTATTCTTCGATGAAGCCGATGTCCTGTTTGGCAAGCGCAGCGAAATTGAAGATCATCACCGTAACTATTCAAATTTGCATGCATCTCATCCGCTCGACATAGTGATGAAACACCAAGGTTTGCTGATTTTGTCGATCAAGCAAAATGACCTTGCCGAGCAGCTTAAAATCCGTATTAAAAACTGTATTAAGTTTCGTTAGATCTATCCTTTAAATCCTGGAGCCAGGGACATATTCTCAACATCTGCGAGGGCTTCAACATTAGCAAGTGCTAACTGGCAGCCTTGTCCTACAAACGTATAGCCGATTGAACAATCAACCTGCCATTGACGCAATAAATAGGCTGCAAGGGCAGCACGCATGCTGAGCTGTAGTTTTCCGTTCTCCATGGCGTAATCCATCTCAATGGCCAAAGGCTGAGTAATACCGGGATGGGGTATCAATACCAACTCAACCATTTTATGCCACTGATCATCATAGGCACTGACCTCATGCACATGTATTTCCTCTGGCATGAGTTCGACAGACGTAAATCGTGTACAGACAAAATCCCGAAAGCCATTACGTTTGCGATCATAGGCGCGCACATGCCAACGATGACCATTATTAACCAGTGAGTGGGGAACCAAAGCCCGCTCTCCCTCTCCTGAAGAGATTGAAACATAGTTGCACCTAACTGCCTGCTTATTGTGAATAGCGCGCATCAAGGGGGCGATGATCTCTGCTTTTGGGTGAATAAGCCTGACCGCGTCAAAGCACTGTTCAGAGGGTTGCACTCCATTAGAAATACCATTACCAAAACCACGACTCAGTGAGCTCAGTATTACCTCTGGATCATGCTTAAAGAGCGACTGAAATTTTGCCGTTCGGTGATAACTTTTGGTTTGATGCACTAATAACAAATTCTGCGGCGCCAACTCTCTGTAGGCCGAAAAATCACGAGTACTGGCGGCCAAGCCTGTCTTGAATCGCTGGATCAGGTCTGTTCTTGCCACGTGTGCAAAATACTGCAAACTAAAATCGATAAAGGCCAGACGTTCTTTCTGGGCATGGGGTAATTCTGCAAGGCGGGAACTGATATCTGGTAAAACAGGCATAAGATAGACTCATTTTGATTGCATTTGAGCATCTTAATTCAGTACCTTTAAAGATACAACCATTATGATTAGACCTACTTTCCTCAATGATATTGCTCAGCTTGAGTCATGGGAGGGTTAAGGCTTTGTGCACATTTGGGGCAATATGCACTAGATAACAGCAAAGTGGAAATCTAATTAGCCTCAATGTTCACCTATCTAATTGAATTTAAAGAGTCTATAACTATTTTATTGAAGGGCTTATTAATTGCTTGGTTTTACTAAGAATATGTACTGAGAAAAGTTAGATGAGACATACTACAGATAAGAACTTATATCGGCATAAAGAGCTTAACCAAATTAAAACAAGGAGCAAAAATGAATTCCTATCTCACATTTGCAGTTGTTGTAGTCATTAAAGGGATAGGCTTGGGCCTTGTTAAAATCGCTTTTTGGTCGGCACTGGTTATTACCTCAACCTTACTGGCCTTACCAGGCTTTATCATTTGGATAACGAGTGCCTACTTGTTTAACTTTAGCGCTATTTTGGTAGATAAATCAAGTCGACTAACGACAAATTTGACGCCTAAAAAGTTGCCGCGTAAGGCATCAATGCGATAAATATAATCCAAGGAAATTAGATTTAGCTCGGAATCGGCAACTCGCCATCGACCAGGAAATCTATCCGGTAAAAACTGATAGGTTGTTCCCCTCCCAAGCGAGTAAAACTGACCTTATGGTTTTGGCTATGACACAACCAAGTCTGGCTTTTTTCCGGTTCTTTGGAACGCAGGGCCGAGGGTGAGCTTAGCGCTACATTAATGCCTTCAGTAAGTCTGGCGGAACAATAACGGAGCAACTCAATGCCTTGTTGCTCGACTAACCACTGGCCAAGCTGTTGGCAAAAACCATAATTTTTTGGACTGATTAGTTGCTCTTTGGTAAGGTTAAAATGGCTTGTCGTAAGATCAATACATTTGTCGGAGCTCACTCTCACACTAAACATCAAATGCCCCGAACGTACCGGTTTGTCGTAACTAAGCTGCATATGTGACATGAACACAAAACGGTAGTAAGCCACCTCGGCCAGGGTGCTCTGTTCATCCTCACCCCCATAAAAAAAGCTCGGCATCGTCCTGCTGCCAAAGCGTGATCCATGTTTGAGCGGTGGATAACGAAAAGGCGTCTTCAGTAAATAATGCATATGCTCGGTGCCCGGTCGATAGCTCGGTTTTACCTCGTCTAACATCTGCTCCAATAAAAATTGCTCATCCAAATCATCAACCAGATTAGTGGTGGCGGCAATTTCCTGAGTCTCAACTAAGCGATAAACATATTTAGCGTAGTGGCTTGGAGAATCACTAGCTGCATATAGTTGTTTGAATTGACTGAAGTCATCCATTTGCTAAAAACTTATGATTATTTATATTAGGGGTTTTAGATCTTACCGCGCACGGCATCGAGATACTCGTTAGTCTGGATCAAGCCCAATACCGATTGCACTTTATCTGCCGGCGTGCCGCCCAAAGCCGTGTTGGGGGTGGT
Source organism: Paraglaciecola sp. (assembly GCA_034111125.1). Lineage (GTDB taxonomy): Bacteria > Pseudomonadota > Gammaproteobacteria > Enterobacterales > Alteromonadaceae > Paraglaciecola. The sequence goes on along the minus strand of JAWUXW010000114.1, from coordinate 3,152 downwards.
AAACCAATGTCGCATAAAACTTAGATCGCCACCGGAAATAGCAAATAACGAACGATACATACGGATAAAGTGCAAAGACAATTCACCTTGCTTTGATTCAGGCGCAAAGCCATGCGTCTCTTTGCGAGATAAAGTGGCCCGATTAACGCCGATAATTTTCCCGGCCTGTGCCTTGGTGATCCCCAGCTCAGAACAGGCTTTGCTAAAGGCCTTCATCAATACTCCAGCTTTATCGGGTACCAAATTTGAGTTGACTCTGGTGTGGGTTAAAGCGCTCATCATTCGCTCCTATAATGTGTATTAACTCAACTTAAGTATAAACCACCTGTCGCAAATGTCACTTTATTAGTTAAAATGATGCATTTCAATCACTTATTAGTGATTAATCATTAACCATTTTTATAGGCATTTTGGACAATTGACTTTCTATCAGTCCGACGAGTAAGGCTATTCCGCTTTTAAATGAATCTTCATCCATGCTTGCAAAACCAATGCGAATGTAGCGATCCTGATTGTCTTTTTTTATTACATGATACTCACCTTCGTGTTGGATATAAATATCATGACTTCGTGCATCTCTGGCGAGCTGGCTAGCGCTGACGTTTTGATTCTTGATCTTCAGCCAAAGGGCCATTCCACCATCTGGTACCTCAAATTCGAACAGCCCTTTTTTTCGAAGCAGCGATACTGCATGGTCTCGCCGTTGTTGATTGAGACGGGTAGTGCGCCGTAAATGCCGCTCAAAACCACCCTGCTTCATCCACTTCGCCAGTGCTGATTGCATCAATACATTACTCTTATGGCAAATCATCAAACGATATTCTTCAACTGCTCTAGCTAAAGTCTGGTTAACGGCCATAAGGCCAATCCGAGCACCGGGGAACATTATTTTTGAAAAAGTAGATAAATAGATCACCAGTTGCTCTGGGTCTTCTGATGCCAAAGGTGCAAGAGGCTGGCAGCGGTAGTGAAATTCGTGATCATAATCGTCTTCAATAATGGGTATTTTGTGTTTTGCAGCAAGCTGATAGATTTTCATTCTGCGACCCACAGCTAGGGTCACCGTCGTAGGATATTGGTGCAGGGGGGTCAGATAAATAAGTCGTACATTGCCTTCACATATGACCGCTTCCAGATGCTCTGAACATAGGCCCTGCCTATCTTGTTTGATGCCGGCAATATCAGCCCCCGTGCTTTGAAAAGCTGACATGGCAGGGGGATAACCAAGGGCTTCTACCGCAACTTTATCACCGGCCTGCAATAGCAATTGTGCGAGGATGAACATCGCTTCCTGTGAGCCATTGGTAATGATTATTTCCCTATCGATTACGGCCCGTGATTTACGCAGGTAAGTTTTAACTTGCGTAATTAGCTCGGGAGTACCTGCCCCTTCGCCGTATCCCAATTGCTTTACATTAGGCCGAGTTAATGCCTCAGACATGTGGCGTTTAAATTCTGCAAAGGGAAATCCTCCCACATCGGGCTGCCCACCTGAAAAATTATACTTAAAGCTCTGGGCAAGATTTTCCGGTAGTTTGCGGCCTGATCTGACCAATCGATAAGCAAAAGAATCGCTAGCAGAGTTACTATCTGCTTTTTTACACTGACTTTGTTCTATGGGGAGATGTTGCGCCACCCGATAGCCTATTCTCTGCTGGGATTCAATCCATCCTTCTGCAATCAGTTCGGCAAAGGATTTCATCACCGTATGGCGGTTAATGTTTAGCTCATCACTCAGCCTTTTAACCGAAGGCAAAGCCTCACCCACCAGCAGCTGCCCTTTCCTTATGGCATTTCTTACTGAGTCAGCAAGCTGTAAGTACTTGGCTTGATTGTTATCTATATCACTGAGTTTAAGTATATTCACTGGTCTACGTAATTATTCAATATTGGTTGTTTATAATAGACCATAGATTAGCGACAATATAGATCTTGTTTAAGGAGAGGCAGAGACTATGTCACTAGCGCCAATACGATTAGAAGATGAATTCGTCGCACTCGAACCGATCGAGAGCAGACATATAGATGGCTTATTTTCCGCCGGGCAAGATCCAAGCACTTGGCAATGGACGACAGAAAGTTATTGCGGGACTTTGGCTCAGAGCAAAAAATGGGTTGGATGCTGCCTTGAAAGAGCAGGCATGGGCACTCAGCAAGCTTTTGTTATCATAGACAAGGTAAATGATAAAATTGTTGGTTCAAGCAGTTACCTCAATATTGCACTGGAGCATAAAAGCATAGAGATCGGCTTCACGTTTTTAAGTCCATCTGCACAAAGAACCCATATCAACCGCCGCTGTAAGTTCTTGCTACTAAACCATGCATTTGAAAGCCTTCAGGTAAACCGAGTGGCTTTTCAAACCCACGAGAAAAACCAAAAATCCAGACAAGCGATTGCCGGCATCGGTGCAAGCTTTGAAGGTATTATGCGGGACTGTCGCATTCAACATGACGGCAGTATCCGAAGTAGCGCGGTTTACAGCATCATCAGACCCGAATGGCCGCAGGCCAAAGCCAATCTACTCGATAAGTTAGAGCTTTATTCAAACCATTAGCGCAACTCTAATAATCCTACTCACACAACTGAAGATAAGGAGCCGACATGCACATTCTCAAAAATTTCAATATGCCAGATATGGCCGAAAAGCATGCTTTTGTTAATAAATTTGGCTTTGGCGTCATTGTATCTGGCTCATTAACAGGCACACATCTGCCATTCTATCTGCGTGCTGATGAGGGAGTAGCGGGCACTCTGTACAGTCATTGCTCCAGAGCCAATCCCCACTGGAAAGAACTTGATGGTGCTGAGGTACTCGTCATCTTTAGTGGGCCACATAGCTATATTTCACCCAGTTGGTACAGCCAATCTCCCGCTGTACCCACATGGAATTATGCGTCAGTGCACGCTTATGGCGTGGTTTCACTATTAGACAAGGAGCAAACAATAGAGGCCGTTGAAAACATCACGAGTAAATATGAGCCTGAATTGCTCATAACAAAGGACATCCTCACCGATGCCTATCGGGACAAGCTATTGTCTGGCATTGTTGGCTTTAAAGTTGAGTTATCACACTTGGAAGGTCAATCAAAAATTGGCCAGAATAGAAAAAAACAAGATCAGGTCCAGGTTTTCGATGCCCTTTCGAATTCAA
>JAWUXW010000113.1:0-31845 GCA_034111125.1 Paraglaciecola sp. | reverse complement strand
CCAAATAGGTACTGACAACTGGCATACGGCGGCTACGCTGGTGTGCAACTTCGGCAATACGTGATACCACAGGGTATAACCTAAACCGGAGGTCAAGGCCCCCGATGCAATAGCATAGCCAATGGCTTGACTACTTGACTCTGCCAATGGGGAACTAAATAAAAGGATGACCAGAGCAATAGGCGTTAAACGAATGAAATTAGCTGCTGTATCCTGCATGGGTTTGGCTGACTTAGCACCACAAAGACTATAAAAGCCCCATCCCACACCAGCCAGAGTCATAAACAAGATACCCGATATATCACCGATGTCGTTCTCAGAGCCTAGCAAGCCAGGCAGTAAAAAATAAGCCAGGCCCGCAATTGATATTCCAAACCCCAGATTTTCGAGCCAGGTCATTATTTTTCCTGAGAAACGGGCCATCGCCAGCATGGTAAATTGCACACTTGCGAACAATATTAATGCGCCGGCAGCGGTAGGCAATGAAACATAGGCATAGGAAAACCCGGCGGCATAGGCTAATAGATAGAATGCCGCCTTCCAGCTACCCTGCGTCGCTATTTTGTTGATCGACAAACGAGCAAAGCCAAACAACAGCAGCGCTAAAATAGCCGCCGCTGAAAGCAATCTAATTGCGGTAAAGTTAGCAGCATCCATCTGCTCACTGTCTAAGGCGAGGCGGCATAATACGGAATTAGCTGCAAAGGCCAACAAAGCCAATATGCTTAATAATGTGGTTTTGATACTACTCAAGAGATGAGGGCCTGTTAACCTTTGTTATATAAGCAACCATGTGGCCGTGCCCAAGAAAGCAAAGATACCCACCACATCGGTAATGGTGGTAAGAATAACACTGCCGGCTAAGGCCGGATCAATGTTCATTTTTTTCATGACGATGGGTAAGGTCGCCCCCGCTAGACCCGCCGCCACCATATTGATCATCATGGCGAAAGCAATGACCCCGCCCAGCATTAGATCCTGTTTCCAAATAGCAATAACCGAAGCAATCAGCACCGCCCAAATTACCCCATTGAAAAAGCCGATCGCCAGCTCTTTACCGATTAACCAACGGGAGTTTCCGGGGCTGACATGGCCCAGTGCCATACCACGGATGACCAGTGTCAGTGTCTGGTTACCTGCCGCCCCCCCCATACTGGGCACGATGGTATTAAGAATTGCAAGCACGGCCAGTTGACTGAGCGTCTCTTCAAACATATCGCTTACAGCGGCAGCCATCAGCGCGGTAATTAAATTCACTCCCAACCAAACCGAGCGCCGTTGGGTACTCTTGACCGCAGGAGCGAAGGTATCCTCTTCATCATCTAAGCCCGCCATGCTCATCATGGAGTGTTCGGCATCTTCGCGAATAATATCCACCACGTCATCAATGGTAATACGGCCAACCAGATGATTGTGCTCGTCCACCACCGGGGCAGACAACCAATCATAACGTTCAAAGAGGCTCGCCACCTCGCTGTCTCCCATGGTGACGGGAATCGCTTCTGAATTTTTAATTAGGCTTTCAATAGGCGTATCAGGAGCAGCTGTGAGCAACTTGGTCACGGCCACACCGCCAATCAATTTGTCATTGCGATTAACCACATAAAAGGTGTCGGTATCATCTGGTATATCTCCCCTTAAGCGCAAGTAACGTAAGATGACTTCGACGCTCACCTCTGGTCGCAGGGTGATGGTATCGGTATTCATCATAAACCCGGCCGTATCTTCACCATAAGATAAACCTAGTTCGGCCCGGTGCCTGTCTTGCTCATCCATAGAATTAAGCAAGTCCTGAGACACGGCCTCGGGCAAACTACTGAGAGTTTCAACCAAATCATCGGTATCCATCTCCTCCAGGGCGTCAGCTAGCTTTTCCGGCACCATCTGGCGAATAATACCGTTTCGTACATCCTCAGATAACTCTTCGAGCACATCACTATAATCACCGGGCTCAATTAACTGCCAAATCTCCGTTCTGCTTTTACTGCGGCTAGATTCCAACAGCAAGGCCACATCACAGGCAGGCATGCTCTGTAACATTTGTCGCACTTGCACAAACATACCGGTCCCAAGCGCATCGTTGATGGCTTGTAGCTGGTTATGTGAATGTTGACTTTCAAATGTTTCAGGCATAGGGAAAATTCTTGTTTGAACTAAAAGACGAACAGTAGAATGATGAATATTGTTATATGAATAGTCTAAAGGAAGCAGAGGGTAAGGTCAGTAATTATCTATGTGCAAACCAACTGAAAATGCATGTTTCAGGTGGTTTGGACATATATCTTGTGCTTTTCAAATTTTACAGCTTGTGCGTAAACGCCATACCCTATTGCTCGGAAAAATCCGTATACAAGGGTTTTTCATGACTGCCTTCGAGTGTTAACAAAAAGGTTCCTGGCAGTGGTTTCGTCCGGCATGAACCACCAAAAAAGAAACTTTCCGGCAAGCACGATGTTAGTGATATAAAGCTCAGCCTTTAAAGTAACTACTTGAGCCATAGCTTTCACCATCCGCAACCCCAAAGTCGTTCGCGCAAACTTTGTCAATCTGCGAAATAAAAAAGTGAACCTCCATACCGTGTTGAGTATCTGCCCATTGCTCTATCAGGTTTAACTTCTTTTGCAGTAAGTTAATACTATCTGGTGTATAACGTGAACCATCGACACACACCCAGTAATCAAAATCGGAGCCCTTGGATTGAGCGATCGTACCAATACTGCCCGTCAGCATTAAGGACTTGATGAGCCGCTCTTTAGGCCATCTAGTGATTTTCTCTGGGGAAAGGCCACCTATAATGCTTGAGCGACTTCTTTGCGCAAGGAGTAATACATAAATCCTTGGGTGTATTTTCATCTTCCACAAACCCGGGGAAGTCAGGATGATTAACGTGCAACAAGAACGGAATAATGTGAAACATCGGTTGTTTATATGGGGTTAAAAGCTCGATAGCTCGTTCAATTCTTGCCTTGTTATAGCGAAGTACTCGCAAAAGACGTATGGTGAGACTCTTTTGTTGATTCATTTAGCAAGTATATTCCGTTGGAATAATCACCATAATACAGATGACACACAAAGCTACTCTTTTTCATGAAAGCGGTCAACTATCAAGGCTTCTATTGCCTGAAGAGCATCTACAGCATCGGCTCCTTCGCTGACCACTATCACTTCTTTACCCTGATGGCTCTCTAACATCATCAGCCCCAGGACACTTTTGGCGGAGGCGCTTTTTCCTCCCTGATACAAGGTAACCGTAGCATCAAACTGGTTAGCCAGTTTCACCAGTTCGGTCGCTGCCCTGGCATGCAGGCCTAGTTTGTTAATAATAACCAGAGTTTTTTCAAGACGTGGCATAGTAAAAACTTATCGATTTAATTCCCGATGACGAATTTGTACATCGGGGTGAGAGGCGCTGAAAGTTTTGGCCAACTTCTCAGTGACGTAAACTGATCGGTGTTGGCCTCCCGTGCAGCCAATTGCTATGGTGACATAGGCGCGATTATTGCGCTCTAAATGAGGTAACCAGGTAGAAATTAAATTCTGTATCTGCCAGACAAATTTAGTCACGATGGGCTGGGAGCCTAAGAAAATTTCTACCGGAGCATCTAATCCTGTTAGATGCTTTAAATCCGGTTCCCAATGGGGGTTAGGTAAAAATCGACCGTCGAATACATAGTCAGCATCTTTAGGTATGCCATGTTTGAAGCCAAATGATTCGAACACCAACACCAATCTGGAGCTTTTTTTACCTAATATACGCTCCCGTACAAGCTCTGCGAGCTGATGCACGGATAGTTGGTCGGTGTCCATATACAAATCTGCACGCTCGGCAATGGGCGCTAACAATTGGCTTTCTGCCTTGATAGCCCCGGACAAGGACTTATTTTGCTTAGATAGTGGATGTAGGCGCCGTGTTTCGCTAAAACGTCTGATTAATACGTCATCGCTGGCATCCAGATATAAGATAGTCATGTCCCACGTGGAAGGTAGATAATCTAAAATCTCCACCAGCTCATTGGGGTTTTTGGGCAAGTTCCGAACATCAATACTGACGGCAACCTGATCATATTCATCGACAACGGTATGGGTAAGAGTAGGTAATAAATTTACTGGGATATTATCAACACAGTAGTAGCCTAAATCCTCCAGCGAGCGCAACACAATAGACTTTCCTGAGCCGGAGCGACCACTAATGATGATGAGTTTCATATCAACTAATTACCTCGAAGAGTTCCTGGTCGGTGATGGCTTTACGCATTTTGTTAAGGGTATCTTTATCATTTAGTTTACTGGCAATAACAGACAGGGTCTGCAAGTGCTGCTGAGCTTGGTCTTCTGGCACTAAGACCGCAAAAAACACATCTACCGGCGCATTATCAATGGCCTCATAGGGTATTGCCGGAGCGCAGGTCACAACTACGGCGACAACCTTACCCAGATCTTGTAAGCGGCCATGGGGCAAGGCAATTCCATTACCTATTCCGGTACTGCCCATTTTTTCACGACACATCAAGCTGGCTAAAATAGTCGCCTGATCGATATCGATAAGATGCTGATTAGCAATTTGACTGATGAGTTCAAGAATGCGTTTTTTACTCGTACCCTGAACTGCACACAGGGTGCAGTCAGGGTGAAGAATATCTCTAATTTCCATTATTTACTTATTCGGTCAATGACGTTTAATTTTTTCTTTATGTTTGATGACCTGTCGATCCAGTTTATCAATCAGACTGTCGATGGCAGCGTACATATCATTGTGTTCTGAAGTGGCAAACACTTCCGTACCACTTAGGTGCAGTGTTGCCTCTGCCTTTTGATTGAGTTTCTCCACGTTTAGGATCACGTGTACGTTGTTTATATGGTCGAAATGACGTTCGAGTTTGGTGAACTTTGTATCCACATAGTCCCTCAGGGAATCAGTTATTTCGACATGGTGACCAGTTAGATTTATTTGCATATCGCCTCTTCCTTCTTAAATCGGCCTATAACAGGCTCTTACGTTGGTTAGACGGAGGGATCAACAATGATTCCCGGTACTTTGCTATTGTTCGCCGCGCCACCATAATGCCTTGGTCGGCCAACAATAGAGCAATTTTACTATCGCTTAAGGGCTTACTGGGTTTCTCTGCTGCGACTAAATTTTTAATTAATGCACGTATCGCAGTGGAAGAACACTCACCACCTGAATCCGTGGCTACATGACTTGAAAAGAAATATTTAAGTTCAAATATACCTCTGGGTGTGTGCATGTATTTTTGCGTCGTCACCCGTGAAATAGTTGACTCGTGCATTTCTACCATTTCTGCGACATCGTTAAGCACCATCGGTCTCATCATTTCGGGACCGTGCTCAAAAAAGCCAATTTGCTGCTGAACTATGCAGTTAGAAACTTTGAGCAGGGTGTCATTTCGACTTTCCACACTTTTGATAAACCATTTTGCTTCCTGTAGATGGGATCGAATAAACTGACTGTCGCTGGTATTTTTGACACTTTTGCTCATGGCAGCATATTGTTGATTTACATTCAATTTTGGCAAACTATCGGGATTGAGCTCTACCGTCCAACGGCCGTTCTTTTTTGCAACGGATACATCAGGGATCACATATTCAGAATTCCCTGTCACCAGAGCGCTGCCTGGGCGGGGATTGAGCGTTTGCAGTAAACGCATCGCTTCGCGCAGTTCGTCTTCTTTTAAACGGCTTTTACGCATCAGGGTGCGATAATCTTTGCTACCCAGTAAATCAGAATAGTCAGTGATCAACATTTTAGCTTCTTTAAGCCAAGGAGTCTCAGGGGCGAATTGACGAAGCTGGATTAGCAGGCATTCCTGAGGGCTACGAGAGCCCGAACCAACTGGGTCGAACATCTGAATACGCTTGAGTACGCATTCCACTTCATCAAGATCAATTTCTTCATCATCCATGCTCAACAACACGTCATCGGCGCTCATGGTTAAGTAACCAGATTCATCGATTGAATCAATAATGGCCATAGCAATGCCAATATCCGTGTCACTAAAATGGGTAAGGCGCATCTGCCACAGCAAGTGCTCCTGTATGTTGTCGGTGGTTTCTCCCTGGAAAACCCGATCGTCATCACCACCACCGGCACCATTTGACATAGGGGCTGGCGATGACGATGCACTAATATACTCATCCCAGGTGCTGTCTATTGGCAACTCTTCTGGCAATTCGTTTTTATTCAGGGCTTCTCCCGCATCTAGGCTATCCGGATTGACCTCAACTTGGGCTTCAGGATCAATTTTTTCATTGCCATTTAAGGCACTGTCGCCACTCTCGTTAATTTTTTCATCAATCTCAAGCAAGGGATTAGAGTCCAGTGCTTCCTGAATTTCCAGTTGCAAATCCAAGGTGGAAAGTTGCAGTAACTTGATGGCTTGCTGCAACTGAGGCGTCATGGTCAGTTGTTGACTAAATTTTAACTGTAAAGAGGGTTTCATGTACTTTTAATATGTTGTCCGTTAGATAATTTCGGCTAGTTTGAAGACACTTAATACTGTCTCGCTGTGATTGTAACTATAGCTTGAATTGTTCGCCTAGGTATACATCTCTTACACGTTGATTATTTAAAACTTCTTCTGCTGTACCCTCCGCGATCAATTCTCCGTGGCTAACAATATAGGCTTTTTCGCAGACATCCAGAGTTTCTCGAACATTGTGGTCGGTAATGAGCACACCTATTCCCCTATCCCGTAGTTGCTGAATAATTTTCTTTATATCGTTAACCGAAATAGGATCAACACCCGCAAACGGTTCATCTAACAAAATAAATTCAGGATCTGCCGCCAGCGCTCGGGCAATTTCCACCCGGCGACGCTCCCCACCGGATAAACTCATGCCCAGACTATTGCGTATATGATTGATACTAAATTCATCCAACAGTGAATCTGCTTGCTGTTCACGCTGCTCGCTGGACAACTCCTTACGGGTCTGCAAAATGGCCATCAGATTCTGCAAAACGGTGAGTTTTCTAAATACAGACGCTTCCTGGGGCAAATAACCAATCCCCTGACGGGCACGAACATGCATGGGTTGTAATGTTAGTTCTTGTTGATCAATGTAAATCTCGCCCTTGTCCAGAGGCACTAACCCTACAATCATGTAAAAGGTGGTAGTCTTACCCGCACCATTTGGACCTAACAAGCCGACAATCTGGCCACTAGATACTTCCAGGCTTACATCTCTGACCACTTGCCTGGATTTATAGGACTTGGCTAAGTGACTCGCTCTCAAAGTCGCCATTAGGGTTGTTTAACCGGCTTATCTTGCACTTTTTCGTCGTTATTTTCTTTTTTTTCAGGCTGAAAAATAGTTACCACCCGACCACCTTCGCTGTTCTCACCCTGAGCAAGAATTTGCTCAAGCTCCATGTTGAAAAGAATGGATTCACCTTTAACACTGCTATTGTTTTGCTGTATCTCTGCTTCACCGTCTAGGGATAAAGAGCGCGAGGCGAGGCGATATTCAATACGACTGGCCTTGGCGGTAACTATGCTGCCATCCTCTTGCTGTTGGGAGTATTCGGCAGGCTTACCCTTGGCAATAAATATCTGTTTTCCACTCCCCTGACTGGCATCCACCTCCACTTCATCAGCGCTTACTGTCAGGCTACCTTGCTGAATAACCACCGATCCCCAAAAGTTTGACTTCTTGGCGATACCATCAACAGATTGGTTACTCGATGCGATCTTTATTTCCTGGCCAAAGTCGTCTTTGCCAGCAATGCTCGTCCCACTAATTAATAACAGACTGACAATGCCAGGCTTAAGGAAGAGGTTGGTAAACGGTTTGAACATGATCTATGAGCTCGTATTTTAGGGTTTCTAGGTTGCCTGTCAGGCCATTGCTATTAATAACGTAATTTTGCCCGGTGATTTCCACCGCCTGGTCAGAGAAAAGCGTTTTGTCTGTTAAGTCCACTTCGATAAAGTTAGTTCGAATGGTTTGCACAAATCCTTGCTGATCGACACTGGTGATCTCGACATCGGTTTCGAATTGGATCCTATTGTCTTCATATAAAGTTCCTTCTGCCGCTTCCACTCGCCAAGGCTTCTGAGCATTGACAAATATCGTGTATTGGGGTTGTTTAAATAAGGTAAAACCGAGTAATTCAAAATGCTCCATTGTGCGGGCAAAAACCTGATGATTGATTTTACCTTCTTCGTCATACAAGGTACTTAACATGGTTGTTGCCTGGTAATTTGGCTGCCAGGCTGCCTCTGCCTGCTCTTTTGGTACAACTTGCTCATCCGCCATCCAACTGGGCAGGTTAAGGGCTAGTACCAAAATAAACAGTAAAGCAATGCTAATCGTTATGCGGTTCATACACTGCTGCCCCGAATACCATCAAGCTTACCCCGTGCCTGTAAAATCAAATCACAGATCTCTCTTACCGCACCAAATCCGCCTTTATTAATTGTCACATAACTGGCATTGTTTTGCACAAGGGGATGGGCATCGGCCACCGCAATAGTAAAGCCACTGGCGCTAAACATACCCAAATCAGGCACATCATCGCCCATTGAGGCGCAAGCTTCGTCTGCAACACCCAGTTGTTGTTGCAAGGCCACAAGCGTAGTATGTTTATCTTCACAACCTTGTTTTATATGTTTCACCCCGAGAGACTGCATACGTTGCTCAACAATGTTTGAACGCCTACCGGTAATCACCGCGACTTGCACTCCGATACTCTGCAGCGCTTTTACACCATAGCCATCACGTGTATGAAAGGCCTTAAACTCTTCACCTTGGTTGCCAAGATAGATCCGACCATCGGAAAATACTCCATCGACGTCACAGGCCAATAATTGAATAGTAGCAAATTGATTCATTACAGACTGCTCTAGTGGGCCATAGAGTGTGCTTATTTGAGTCATTAAATCACTCCCGCCTGCAATAAGAGTTGCATATTGATAGCGCCAACTGGCAAACCAAGTTCATCTACTACAAATAAAGAATTTATTTTGTGTTGCTCCATAATATTCAGCACTTCTGCCGCCAACATATCCGCCCTGGCAACGACGCTATTGTGGGTCATCACCTGGTCTATTTGTATACTATGCACATCGATACGGGCATCTAATACCCTGCGTAAATCACCATCAGTGAAGATGCCAACTAGCTTGCCTGCATCATCAATTACCCCCGCCATACCCAGGCCTTTACGGGAAATCTCCAACAAAACATCGCTAATGGCCTGAGTTGGCTCAACAAGTGGTAAAGCTTTACCCTGGAGCATGATCTCATTCAGCTTCAATAGTAATTTACGTCCCAGGCTACCACCAGGATGGGACAGGGCAAAATCATCTGAAGTAAAGCCCCGGGCATCCAGCAAAGCGATCGCTAGGGCATCTCCCATTGCCAGTGTTGCTGTTGTACTGGCAGTGGGTGCAAGTCCCAAAGAGCAAGCCTCCTGCTCAACTTTGATACATACATTGACGTCAGCATAACCGGCCAAAGAGCTTTGCAGATTACTGGACATGGCAATAATCGGCACCGCTAAACGTTTTACGACAGGGAGCAAGGCGAGGAGTTCCGCGGTTTCACCGGAATTAGAAATCGCTAGTAACACGTCGTCTTTAGTCAACATGCCCAGGTCGCCATGATTAGCTTCTGCCGGGTGCATAAAAAATGCAGGGGTACCGGTACTGGCCAAAGTGGCAGAAATTTTGTTAGCGATATGGCCTGACTTACCCATGCCACAAACTACAATCTTGCCCTTACAATTCATCATCAAATCACATGCCCGCTCAAACGCGGCGTCTACATATTGCGCAAGCTGCTCTATTGCCTGTTTTTCAATGGACAATACCCGCAAGCCTGATTGTTTGTAAGCGCTGTTGCTCATGTTGCTTCCTAAGCTGGATTAAACAGTACAAATTGATATACGAAGAAACACAACAGCAAACTGCCGCCTTCCCAGCGGTTTATTCGTCTCGTTCCTCGCAGGTTAAAACTAAACACAATAAGCAAGATACTCAAACCTAACATAACATATATGTCTCGGCCTGCGGCGCTAGGATCCACCACACCGGGAGCAATCAGGCCAGGCATGGCAAGTACCGCCAAAATGTTAAATATATTTGAACCAATAATATTGCCCAGGGCTAAGTCGTCTTCGTTTTTAAGTACCCCTGCAATACTGGCGGCTAGCTCAGGTAAGCTGGTACCGATGGCAATAATCGTCAAACCAATGACCAAATCACTCAGGCCAAAGTGCTTAGCAATTATGACCGCAGAGTCGACCATGAAATGGGCGCTCAAAGGCAATAAAATTATGCCAACGATCAGCCACAACACTGCCTTTTGGGTTGGCACGTTTGAGGGGATCTCGCTTTCCGTCTCTACCTGCAAAGGATCCTCCTTCTCCATATTAAACGCCATCCAGGTTAAACCGCCGATCACCACAAAAAACAACACAATTAACAAGGTGCCTTCGGTGCGTGATAAAAACAAATCTGACAACAAGTAAGTAGCTAAAACGGAAACCAGCAGTAACACCGGCATTTCTCTTTTTAAGGTGGTTGATGCGATTGACAGGGGTTTAAGTAGGGCTGTAATTCCTAATACCAAGGCGATATTGGTAATATTGGAGCCTATGGCGTTGCCTACAGCGGTGTCAGTATTACCATTGAGTGATGCCGTGGCAGCAACCATTATTTCCGGAGCAGAAGAGCCCATGGCGACAATGGTCAAACCGATTATCATTGGTGATACTCCAATGTTTCTAGCCAATGCTGAGGCTCCAAATACGAACCTGTCAGCCCCCCAACTCAGTATTATCAACCAAATCAGAAAAAAAGACGCTTCAACAATCACACAATTTCACTTTATTTTTTTAATTGCGCCAATTGTCGCAAAAAGCATAGCCTTTGCATATAGGTGTTTCAACGGGAATTAGAAACATTTTTAGGGGAAAAGTAATACTGACCCAACTAGATATCTAGACTGATTGGAATAAATAAATTGACAACTTTTCCACAAATCACGGGGCTAGTGCTGGAAGATTAAATTTTTTAACCGCTTTTTATACTCGAAATCAGGATCATTCGAATAAATTGAATATACCTTGTTACTTTTTGTCTTTGTTGTTTTGACTTGAATAAAAGTACAATAGCCTCATTAATGCTCTCGAGCGAATTTAGTACTAAACAGCAAATGGAACAAAGTCGTATAAATGGAAAATTTGATCGAAATTGACAATTTGACTTTCAGCCGCAGCGGACGCGTCATCTACGACGATATTTCCCTGCGTATCAGAAAGGGTAAAACCACCGCTATCATGGGACCCAGTGGGATTGGTAAAACAACCATGCTGAGGCTGATGGGGGGACAGTTGAAACCGGATTCGGGAGATATCAAATTTAAAGATGAATCGATTCCCAGTATGCGCAGAAATCGCTTATTTGAAGTGCGCAGGCAAATGAGTATGTTGTTTCAAAGCGGTGCCTTGTTCACAGATATGAGTGTGTTTGACAATATTGCTTACCCTCTACGGGAACATACTTCCTTGTCCGAGTCGCTCATTTATACCGTTGTCATGCTCAAATTACAGGCAGTTGGCTTGCGCGGTGCAGCCTATTTAATGCCTAATGAATTATCCGGAGGTATGGCACGTCGAGCAGCATTGGCAAGAGCCATCGCCCTTGACCCAGAGTTGATCATGTATGATGAGCCCTTTGCCGGACAAGACCCTATATCTATGGGCGTTTTGGTGAAATTGATTAAGGCCCTCAATGACGCCCTGCAACTCACCAGTGTCGTAGTCACCCACGATGTGCACGAGGTGCTAACCATTGCTGACCATATTTATATTTTGGCGGAACAAAAAATAATAGGCAGCGGTACGCCAGAAGAGATTAAAAATAGTGATTCCGCTCTTGTGCAACAATTTCTGCAGGGACAAGCAGATGGTCCGGTGCCGTTTCATTTTCCGGCAAGTAAGATTGAACAAGCATTTTTGGGGAGCAGTTAATGGAGTGGTTAGCGCAAATAGGTGCTGTTAATTTACAACGTCTGAGCGCATTCGGGCGCGCGACTCTGCTATTATACGGTGCCGTAGTCGCAAAGCCCCAATTAATTAAAAACACTCCACTTGTGCTCAAGCAAATATATGTAGTGGGAGTTCAATCCCTGCTAATCATAGTGGTGTCGGGCTTGTTTATCGGCATGGTTATGGCCTTACAGGGTTACACCATTTTGACTAACTATGGTGCCGAGGGCAGCTTAGGACCGATGGTAGCCCTATCCTTACTCAGAGAGCTCGGCCCAGTTGTGACCGCTTTATTATTTGCCGGCAGAGCAGGGTCAGCATTAACCGCTGAAATCGGTTTGATGAAAGCAACAGAACAGTTAAGTAGTTTAGAGATGATGGCGATTGACCCACTACGCCGAATAATTGCCCCGCGCTTCTGGGCCGGAGTGATATCCATGCCCATGTTAGCCCTTATATTTAGCGCAGTAGGAATACTGGGCGGACATTTAGTTGGGGTAGATTGGCTAGGGGTGGATTCAGGTAGTTATTGGTCAATTATGCAAAGTCAGGTTGATTGGGATAAAGATGTAGTGAATGGCATTATTAAAAGTATTGTCTTCGCTGTTGTGATCACTTGGATAGCTGTGTTTAAAGGCTACGACGCGATGCCAACCTCTGAGGGGATCAGTAAAGCTACCACTGAAACGGTGGTGTTTTCATCCCTCGCGGTCTTGGGCTTAGATTTTGTGTTAACCGCATTAATGTTTGGAATTGAGTAGGAGTTGCTAAAATGACATCACGGAAAGTAGAAATACTAGTTGGCTTATTTGTAGTATTAACCATATGTGCTGGTTTACTACTATCGATGAAAGTGGCCAATCAGGGAGCCTCGGGGCAATTCGAAACTTACGTCCTGTACGCCAAATTCGATAATATTGGCGGGCTAAAAGCTCGCTCGGCGGTAAAAGTTGGCGGAGTGACAGTGGGACGGGTAGATAGCATCAAGCTTAATCCTGAAGATTTTACGCCTGTTGTCGCTATGAGCATCTCAAAGGAATATGATCAGTTCCCTGAAACCAGTTCGGTGTCAATACTGACCTCTGGATTATTAGGTGAGCAGTATGTCGGTTTTCAACCGGGCTTTGTCATTGATGGTATCGACAATTTGGCCGAGGGTGATTTTATTGAAGACACAAAATCCGCCTTGGTGTTGGAAGATCTAATTGGTCAATTCTTGTTTAGCAAGGGCAGTTAAGCACAGTGATAGATGGAGAATATAAAGTGAGAAATTGGTTTAATTTATTATTTACAGGACTACTCATACTTAGTTCCAGCCCAATGGTAAACGCCCAGGAAGAGGTCAATCCCTATCAAATGCTGGAAGATGTCGCGACTAAAACCTTTGAGCGTATTAAAAAAGAACATAAGCAAATCGAAGCGAATCCCGAGTTGCTAAGAGATGTTATGGAGCAGGAATTACTGCCCTATGTAGATTATACTTTTTCCGCGCTAAAGGTATTGGGCAAGCATTTTAGAACTGTTCCAAAAGAGAAAGTCCCGGAATTCATTCAAGTGTTTCGGCAATATTTGATTACTACCTACGCCCTTGCAATGGCTTATTATGATGGTCAAGAGGTTGAGTTTCAGCCCAGGCGCCAACTAAATGGCGAAAAAACCGTGACGGTTCGTGCAGTGGTCAAAGAGCCAGGGCGACCCGACATCAACATTGCCTTCAAATTACGTAAGAGTAAAAAGACCAATGAATGGAAGGCCTACGACATGGTAGCGGAAGGCATTAGTTTATTGTCCAGCAAACAAAGTGAATTTGAGTCAATTTTGCGTCAAGATGGTATTCAGGCGGTCATAGACTTAATGAATGACCGAGTCAATAAACCAATTAATATAGAACCAGCGGTAAAGGAAAGCTAAGTGCCTGTTGTTAACGTTACACAGCCTGTTCCAGGTAGGTTTTTGCTCACCGGTGAGCTTAATCGCAATACGGTGAATCGTAGCTGGCCAAAAAGTATAAGCGATTTACTTGCAAGCGCTAAGCGTCAAACGCCGGTTATCGATTTAGCCGGGATTAGTCATGCAGACACCGCGGGGCTGGCCTGGTTACTCAACTTGCTGCGGGATGCCAAAAAACAAAATATCACCTTCAAGCTAAAAAATGTGCCTGAAACGATTATCAATCTGGCAAAAATAAGCGACGTAAACGGTTTTTTACCGGTACAATAAGCATCGTTTTTAGCCCTTAGAGTGACATCAATGGAAAACCAAGAAATAGAAACCCTCTTGACCGAGACCCTGGGGCTTGCCGAAGCGCATGTGAAAGGAGACGGCTCCCATTTTCAAATCATCGCGGTTAGTGATAAGTTTGAACAGATGAGTCGGGTGAAGAAGCAGCAATTTGTTTATGCTCCCTTAGCGGAAAAGATTGCTCAGGGTAGTATGCACGCAGTTTCGATCAAAACCTTCACCGAGCAACAATGGCAGCGGGAACGCATGTTTAATCTTCCCCAGTAGTCGAAAAATTAACGTTGTCCCAAAGGTATATCCTACACCCCATATTCTGTTTTTCGCATAAGGCCTCAGCATGGATCAATTACTGATAAAACCCAGTGCGGCATTGAACGGCACGGTGCAAATTTCCGGAGCAAAAAACGCCGCTTTACCTATTTTGATGTCGAGCATTCTGGCTGACTCAGTATGTCATTTTGACAATGTCCCAGAGCTTAGGGACATCAGCACTAGTTTGGCGCTATTAGCGGAACTAGGCGCTCTTGCCAAGCGTACCTCAGGCCACTCGGTAACGATTGATCCAAGCACCATCAACAATTACAACGCCTCCTACGACTTAGTCAAAACCATGCGTGCATCGATATTGGTGCTCGGTCCCTTGCTTGCCAAATATGGCGAGGCAAATGTTTCTCTGCCAGGGGGCTGTGCAATAGGCGCAAGACCAGTCAATTTGCACCTGCAAGGCTTGCGAAAAATGGGTGCCAATATCGATGTAGACGCCGGTTATATTCGGGCTAAAGTCGATGGCAAACTTAAAGGCGCTAATATCTTTATGGATGTTGTCAGCGTGGGCGCCACTGAAAACCTGATGATGGCAGCTTGTCTGGCAGAGGGCGTCACGATATTGGAAAACGCCGCCTGCGAGCCAGAAATTACTGATCTGGCTTTTTGTTTGAATGCCATGGGCGCTAAAGTATCCGGAGCGGGCAGTGACAAAATTCACATCCAGGGTATGCCAAAACTAACAGGTTGTCGTTACGCGGTTTTACCAGACCGCATTGAAACAGGCACATTCTTGGTCGCAGCGGCGGTAACAGGGGGCAAAATTCGTTGTGAACGAGCCGCGCCCAAAACACTCGATGTGGTACTGGACAAGCTTAGTCAGGCAGGCGCATTAATCACCAAAGGCGATGATTGGATTGAACTGGATATGCAGGGTCGCATACTGCAAAGTGTTAATATAATAACCGCCCCCCACCCCGGTTTTCCAACAGATATGCAAGCGCAATTTGTTGCCTTAAACTGTGTCGCCCAAGGCGCTGGAGTGATAATTGAAAATATTTTCGAGAATCGCTTTATGCATGTTCCGGAGTTGCAAAGAATGGGAGCAAAGGTTGAGCTAGAGGGTAAAAGCGCCGTATGCGACGGTATATCCTCCCTTAAAGGTGCTCAGGTAATGGCAACCGATCTTCGGGCCTCGGCCAGCTTGGTTATTGCTGGCTTGGTGGCAGAGGGGGAGACTATTGTTGATCGTATCTATCATCTGGACCGGGGTTATGAGCACATCGAAAGAAAGCTAAACGGTCTTGGCGCGAATATCACCCGTATTCAGTAATATTCAATACAAAATATTAGAATTCTATAGATGGCTAATTAGTTCCGTCTAGTTCGGCTACTACCACCTTAAGTGTCAGTAGCTCGTTCTTACGGCTAATTTCAAGGCTCAGTTCCGTGCCTGGTATGGTGTCAGTAATAAAGTCCAGAGTCTTTTTAACGTTATCTGTTGGTTGACCATTAATTGACAAGATAATATCATCAACCAACATCCCTCCTACTTCTGCCGGACTGCCCGTTGCCACGCCCGTGACCAATATGCCGGAGGGGGGGCGAAGCTCAGCGCCAACAAAGCCCAGAATGCCCCGGGTGACCTTGCCGTTTGCGATGATTTCATCCATGACTTTTTTAGCGAGATCATAAGGTATGGCGAATGAAACGCCATCTACATCCTGCACTCGTCGTCTGCTATCCAATGTTTTGAAGTTGGCGTTATTAATTCCGATCAAATGACCATTGCTATCTATCAATGCGCCACCAGAATTGCCTTCATTTAACACCGCATCCATTTGAATAAAATCAAAATAGTTAGCTAAACCGTTGCGACCAACCCGACTAACAACACCCTGGGTGATGGTTTGGCCCAGATCATAAGGGTTACCAATAGCCAATACCAAATCCCCTACTCGGGTATTAGATTCAGTAAGTTGGGGGATCACACTTAAGTTGTCTTCAGATACTTTCAACACCGCTAAATCAGTGTAAGGATCGTAGCCGACAATTTGAGCTTCAGCCCGTCGACCGTCCTGTAAGCCAACCAGGATGCTATTCGCGTTAGCGATAACATGCAGACAGGTCAGGATATAACCATTTTCGGTCATGATCACCCCAGAGCCGAGACTTATCCGTTCAACCGCTCTTCTTCGGGTAAAACTGCCGACATTTTCTGTTGACTGACTATAAATATTGACTACTGCAGGAGCGGCAGCATTCACCCCATGATTAAAACTGAGTTTTTCAGGCACATTTCTTTGGGAGTTAAATAAGGACAGAGAAACCCCACTACCCTGCCTAAGATCAGGTACAAGTAGCAATATTATTGCCGAAATAATAATCCCGATTAGAATGGATTTTATGATAAACGAAAATGACTTAAGCACAACACCTACAAATTAAACAAGCAAATACCTATGGTAAACAAGAATAGCATTGAAGTGAAGAGATAACAGCCCCTCCTGAGAAGTGCTGTTATCTGTTCTGAGATTTGATGCCCGAGTTGCTGCAAAATACGCATTTCAAAACTTCCGGGTATTCCGTCCCAGCAGGTTTAATGCAACTCGGGATATATTACCTAATTACCAGATAAAGGGATGTACGTCCCCGTTTAACATTAAGGGCAATGACGCCTTTTGCTTCTTCCAGCGTATTGCGAAGATCCACCACATTATCAATTTTTTGGCGGTTTACACCAATAATCACATCATCGTCTTGCAAACCAATTAAGGACGCCGGAGAGCGTGCGACCAACTCAGAAATAACCACCCCATCATTACCCTGTTGGGTTTTACCATTGCTTAAGGTTGCCCCTTCAAGGGCTGGATGTATTTTTTTAGCCGCAATAACGTTTTGAGTAGCATCGCCCAAGGTAACTGTAACGGTTTCGCGCTTTCCTTTACGTAACAAGGCTAGCTCTACGTCCGTGCCAGCGCCTTTACTGGCTATTTTAGCTCGTAACTCCAGGAAGCTCGCAATTGGACGGCCATTGATCTCAGTGATTATATCACCGGCCTGAATACCCCCCTTGTCTGCAGCAGAGTCAGGGGAGACTTCACTGACAAATGCTCCTTTACTTACATCCAAATTCATCGCATCGGCCAAACCTGAGTCTACATCCTGCCCCAGGATGCCAAGTAAGCCACGACGCACTTCACCAAACTCAATAATTTGGTCAACTAAGCTCTTCATCATATTCGATGGAATGGCAAAGCCAATACCCACATTGCCGCCGTTGGGACCAAATATAGCGGTATTAATGCCGACTAACTCGCCCCGCAAGCTGACTAATGCTCCGCCGGAATTACCTCGGTTGATTGCGGCATCAGTTTGAATAAAGTTTTCGTAGCCACCAATATTTAAGCCTGAGCGCCCCAATGCGCTAACGATGCCAGAGGTAACGGTTTGACTTAAACCAAAGGGATTACCAATGGCCACCACAAAATCTCCGACTCGCAACTTGTCTGAATCTGCCAGCGGCACCGCGTTAAGGTTATCAGGGTCAATTTTCAATAAGGCAATATCGCTTTGCTCGTCCGCGCCTAATTTTTTTGCTTTGAATTCACGACCGTCAGTGAGTTTTACCAATATCTCAGTTGCGTTGTTCACTACATGATTATTAGTTACGACATAGCCTTTTTCTGCATCGATAATCACGCCGGAGCCCAGACCTTTAAACGGGCGCTCTTGTACCTGCTCGTTCGGACCACCGAAAAAGTGACGAAACCCGTCTGGCACACGTTGCCGTGACACCTGAGTACCTTCTACCGCTATGCTGACAATCGCCGGGGTGGTTTTATCTAGCATGGGAGCCAGACTCGGTATGCCGTCTTTATCATTTGAGAGGAAAGGCAATGCGGCGTTAGCAGACAAATTAAATGATAGGCTCGCCACTACAATGCAGCACATTACAAAAAAACGATTAACTTCTTTATTCATCGAGTAACATCTCCAACTTAAAAATACAATTAAACTAAATATCCAGACTACCCAGACACATTACTTGTGCTGAAAGTTCCTTGGTTTATTTGCTCTCATCGACCTTATTGTTTTTATCTCCGGAGAATAAGCCAGAACTTTGTGATGAAAAATCCAATGGTTGCACCTCGGAAGAACTTTTACTTCTGATTTGTTTTGCGCTTTTGTGGCGCAAATAGGTAGCAGCGTGCTCACCAAAATAATGATGGCCACTTGTCTCATCAGTTTCAGGTAGGACGGTTAATAGGGCCTCATAGGCCTCAAGCTGTTGCTTAAGTGCTTGGGATTGATTTTCTATTTGCTGAACAATTTGTTTGCTTTCATGCAAATAACTGTTTGCTTGCTCCGTCATCAATTCTCTGGTGGTTTGCTCGCCAGATTCAGATTCTGTACTTGAAGAATGCTTTGCACTGACAAACTTTGCAACAAAAAAACCAATTATCCCGCCCACTACTAACAACAAAACACCTATTAGCCAATCCATATCTACTCCAAATTTAATTCGGTTTATTGAGTCCAAGGTCTTGCCTGATAGTTAGTCTTGCTTACACACAGTGGTGAACAACAATGACTAATCGACTCGTGAACGACGCAAAAAAGCATAACAATGATATTATACTCTTGTGACTAGAAAATGCGGTCAATTTATTAATATTCAAGTGTGATTTTTGATGATTACGTCCCAATGTTTAAGGAACTCATAGCGCTTTATGTTAGACATCACCCCCTGGCAAAAGTATCAGCAAGACCTCGCAGCCGAAGATTTTCAATACGATCCCGCACAAGAAAACGCGGTTAAGGAATTACAACGTTTATATGAGGAGTTAACCCATCCAGAAAAGAAGCTAACCTGGCGGGTTAAATTACAGTCCA
Organism: Paraglaciecola sp.; assembly: GCA_034111125.1. Classification (GTDB taxonomy): domain Bacteria; phylum Pseudomonadota; class Gammaproteobacteria; order Enterobacterales; family Alteromonadaceae; genus Paraglaciecola. Next base: position 12,434 of record JAWUXW010000113.1, on the reverse strand, counting down.
CCTTTGGCAAAGGGATGCGTAAACCTTCAATTCAAGGACTGTATTTTTGGGGCGGTGTTGGGCGCGGTAAAACTTACCTGGTGGATACCTTTTATGAATGTCTGCCCTTCGAGCGCAAATTACGCATTCATTTCCATCGTTTTATGCACAGAGTACATCAAGAGTTAAAAACCTTATCTGGGCAATCCGACCCCCTTAAAACCATTGCCCAAAAGTTCGCAAAAGAAACCCGTGTTATATGCTTTGACGAATTTTTTGTCTCAGATATAACAGACGCGATGATACTGGGCACCTTAATGGAAGAACTGTTTAGCCACGGAATTGTATTGGTGGCCACCTCGAACATTATCCCGGATGACCTCTATCGCAATGGCTTACAGCGATCTCGTTTCCTGCCCGCCATTGAGCTAATCAATCAAAACACGCGCATTGTGAACGTGGACAGTGGGATTGATTATCGACTGCGCACCCTTGAACAGGCTGAAATTTATCATTTCCCGCTGGATAAAAATGCCCTGGATAATCTGCATTTGTATTTCAAACAGTTAGCCCCAGAAGCGGGCACGACTAACGAAGACATTGAAATAGAGGGACGGATGATCCCCACAATGCATTACGCAGATGGTGTGGTGATGTTTGAGTTTCGTGCCTTATGTGACGGTCCGCGCAGCCAAAGGGACTATATGGAGATTAGTCGCTGTTATCACACCGTGTTAGTGTCCAGTGTAGAGCAAATGGGACAGACCTCGGATGACATTGCCAGACGTTTTATTGCCATGGTAGATGAATTCTATGAACGTAACGTCAAGCTGATCATGTCAGCTGAAGTGGCTTTAGAAGACTTGTATACTGATGGTCAGTTGTCATTTGAATTTCGCCGTTGTATAAGCCGTTTAAAAGAAATGCAGTCCCGCGACTATTTGGCCACTCAGCATTTGGCCTAGTAATTTTGTATACCAATCCGCGCAAGTGTCAGAGGCACGCCGGGCCAATGCTTTTGAACTACGGACCGAAAATGGGTAGAATCCGTCGCATAAAATCTAAGCATTGATTAGAAGAGAGAGATAAATGGGTAGAAAATTTGAAGTGCGCAAAATGTCGATGGCCAAAACGGCAGGCGCGAAGACCAAAGTATATTCCAAATACGGTAAAGAAATATATGTGGTGGCGAAAAACGGCGGATGTGATCCTCACGCCAATCTGAGCTTACGGCGCATAATCGAAAGAGCCAAAAAAGATCAGGTACCCAGCCACGTCATCGACAAAGCCATCGACAAAGCAGCGGGTGGCGCAGGTGAAGACTTCACCCCAGCTCGCTACGAAGGCTATGGCCCTGGTGGCTGTATGGTGATCGTGGATTGCCTTACCGACAATAACAACCGCACCATCACCGATGTACGCAACTGCTTTACTAAGACTGGGGCTAAAATTGGTGCGCCCGGTGCAGTAGCTCATATGTTTGACCATCAGGCCATTTTATCTTTTAAAGGGGATAATGAAGATGCGGTGCTTGAACTGCTAATGGATGCAGATGTAGACGTGACGGACGTGGAAAGTGAAGACGGCATAATCACCGTATTTTCACCTCACAACGAATATTTTAAAACCCGTAATGCCCTTACAGATAACCTACCGGAACTAGAGTTTGAAGTAGATGAAATTACCTTTATCCCCCAGACCGAAGCACCTATTGCCGAAGAAAATCTGGAGATGTTTGATAAATTTATCGACATGCTGGAAGATTGTGACGACGTGCAGGATATCTATCATAACGGCATTATTGAGCGTTAATAACAGGTTTACTATAAAGATAATAATATCTAAAAAACCGAGCCAAGCTCTCGGTTTTTTATTTCAGACCGACCTTATTATTTACCGATTAAACGTAAAAACTCATCCCGGGTTGCCTGTGAGTTGCGCATTGAACCCAGCATCATAGACGTGATCATGGAGGAATTTTGCTTTTGCACGCCGCGCATCATCATACACATATGCTGGCCTTCCATGACGACTCCCACCCCTTTAGCACCGGTCACTTGCTGCACAGCTTCGGCAATTTGCTTGGTCAATCCTTCCTGTATTTGTAATCGTCTGGCATACATATCGACAATACGGGCAAACTTAGACAAACCCAGTACTTTTCCTTGCGGCAAATAGGCGATGTGGCATCGACCAATAAACGGCAATACATGATGCTCGCACAGGGAGTAATATTCAATATCCTGGATCACCACCATTTGATCCGTGTCGGCTTCGAATATCGCACCGTTAACCACTTCATCTAAATCGGTGTTGTAGCCATCGGTTAAAAACCGCATGGCTTTCGCCGCCCGTTTAGGGGTGTCTACAAGCCCGTCTCTGCTGGTGTCTTCACCTAATATTGAGATGATCTGCTGGTAGTGCTCTGACAAAGTATCTGACATTAAATCGGGCTCTTAAAGTTAGAAAGTATGGGCCTGTACTCTGCCCCTATTAGTCGTGCATCATAACATTGTCTGATGGCACGGATAAATAACTGTGTTACATCAATGTAATATTTATACCCAGCTTACTTGAAACGCACACTTCAGAACAACTGGGCGGGTTTTAAAGTGACAATATTATATATACTGCCTCGTTATCAATTTGGTTCTTTGTGCTGAATAAATGATGCATACCCAAGGGTTTGCAGACTTTAGTTGCTTTCATTAAACAAGTAGCGGTCAAAAACACCTACCCTATTTTCAGAACGGCCAACAAAACAATGGCCAATAAAACCAAAACCGGAGCTTCGTTTAGCACACGATAAAAAAGCGGCGAATGGGTATTTGCGTCTTTAGCAAAGGTTTTCAACAGCTTGTACAAATAAAAGTGATAAACGTAAACACCAAGCACCAACAGCAACTTGAGATGCAACCAATGGGCAGCCGCAAACCATTGCCGCCCGTACATATAAATTAGTACCAGACCAAAAATCAAGGTCAGTACGGCGAAGGGAGTAACAAAAAACCACAGACGACGCTCCATCACTTTGAATTGGTCTTTGACGACTTGTTCTTCAGTTTGTGCGTGATACACAAAAAGTCGCGGCAAGTAAAATATCCCCGCCATCCAGGCAATCATAAAAAACAGGTGTAAGCCTTTTATCCACAACAGGGTCATAACATGCTCTCAACTTGGGTGAAATTAACAGTATTCATCGCTGAACCATTACCTTAGTACCGTTCTTTGTGTAAGTAAGTGCGCAGGGTATTCCATGTCACCACACCTTGGATATTGCTGGTATCTCCGGCATAAACATAAACCGCCCCATCACGGCCAGTATGCAGCAATGCGTAAACCTCCGCCAATGTAGCTTGGGAGCTGACCCCTTCCATATTGTAAAATGCCAGTGGCGATGCTTCATGTCCCAGACTGATATCATATTGCACGAAGGAATAGTGCACATCAATTTCATAAGAAGAACGGTGCACCACAGGATGAGTGGGTGAGGTCTGCAAAAATTGCAAAATATGCCTATCTTCAACATCGCTGAATAATTTGAATTCTTTGTCCATGACCGCCAACACGCCAGTTTTTTGCAATGCATCGATCACAGGTGACGTAGTGTAAGGTAGTTTTTGATAATCGAGCTGACGAATGAAAATCGAACGATTACCCAGAAACTGAGTGGATGTCACATAGGCTGGAACAATCACTAAAATCGCCGGTAAAATAATTTCTGGACTGTAAGATAGTTCCATCACTGCCGACAGTGCCGCTAAAGGAGCATGTACCACTGCGGCCATTAAGCCGGCCATGCCCAACAAGGAAAAACTACCGGTTAATTCACCAGGATCGTTAATCACCATGCCTAAGGGGGTGACCAGCAGTGCTCCGCTGAGCATGCCAATCACAAACACTGGCCCCATAATACCGCCAGGTACACCCAGTCCTATGGCGACGATAGTCAGGAAAAATTTAGCACACAATACAGCTATCAGAAGTTGAATATTGTCTTGTTGGATCAGGTTGTGAACAGAATGAAAGTGCGCCCCAAGGGCGTCCGGCAAGATAAAGCCAACGATGCCCGTTAGCGCCCCGGCAATCAGCAGGCGCCACGCCATGTTAAAACGTTGAAAGCCCCGGGTCACCATCATCAGAGAGTTGTTAAATAAGGTCGCCAGCCCGCCCAATAAAACACCAAATAGTATAAGGTACAAATAAATCCATTGGCTGAAATCGCGAAAACGTAAAAATGATAATTCCTCGGCTTCGCCAAATACGATCCGAGTAAGCACGCTACCACAAGCCGCTGCCAGCATTACTGGAATAAAGATATGAATCTTGTATTCTCTTAACACCACTTCCATTACAAAAATCACCGCGGCAAAAGGAGTATTAAAGGAAGCGGATATGCCCGCCGCAACGCCGCAACCGGCAAGTATGCGAATGCTATTGTAGGGAAGCTTAAGCCATTGGCCGAAAAAACTGCTGCCCGCCGCCCCTAAATGCACCGAAGGCCCTTCACGACCAACCGAAAACCCGGCCGCCAGGGCCAAACTGCCACCCAAAAATTGATTGATAGTCGTTAGGAAAGGAATCTGGCCAAAATGCTGCTTTACCCGATGGATGACGAAAGGAATACCTATTCGGTAGTGTTTAAAACCAGATATATAGGCGATAATTATGATGGCCACGGCGGCGACAAAAGGCAACATCAAACGCTCGACCGGCTCAAGGGCGTTAAACTGATTAACTCCAGGTAAAAACTGCAGCTGTAGCCATTCAATATTTAGTCGAAACAGTATAATCAGGGATGCGGCGCTAAGCCCGCATACGATCCCAAGCAAGCATAACTGGATAGAAGTGTGAGGCGTGGCAAGCTCTTGTCGAAAAGCATACAGGTTCATAATTTATTTTTATGGCGTGTGAATATTCACTTGTTAGCTAGCTTATCACAAGTGCTTGTAATACATAAAATTGCTCATATAGGTTGATAAAACCACCACAGGCACCGGACATTGCTGTGATTTACCTGGATGAAAAGTGCTAGAATGTGCCTCAGTGTAGCAAGTACAAGAAGAGACAAAATACCGGTGAAACTTTCTGAAATAAAACAGCAATGGGGTGCGTTCCAGTTCTATGTTGTATGCATTTTACTGTTTTCGGTAGCGATATATATTGGTTTTACCTGGGGTAACAGAGACAATCTTGAGCAGCAAAAACACATAAGTCAATTAGATCAAACCCTGGGTAATTTGAAAATTGAAAATGATGACTTAACTAAAAAGCTTAATATTCTGGGTGTAGAATTGGAAGTCGCTAGACTGACTGAAAAGTTTACCAATCAAGAAATCCAACAAGGCCTGCAGCGGGAAAATTTACTACGCACCGACTTGGGCTTCTATCAGCAGGTAATGGCACCGGAACTCAAACCCAAGGGTTTTGTCATCGATGCGTTTAATCTTGAGTCGAGCTTAAGCGCGGGCCATTTCAGGTTTGAATTGGTGATGATGCAGCAGGAAAAAATCAAAAACATCATCAATGGCAAGATTGCAGTCACGATAGTAGGCAGTGAAAATGGCCGGCCTAAAACATTTGCTTTGCACGAACTGATGGACAAAAAGGTAAAACCATTAACCTTCAATTTCAAATATTTTCAAGTAATAAAGGGCAAACTGCAGTTACCGGAAAATTTCGAACCGGAAAAAATCCTGATACATGCAGATATTTACCAGTTTAAACGTAAGAGAGGGGCCTTAGACAAAAGCTTTGATTGGCAGCTAACTGCTGCTGAATAGCAGTGAATAGTTGACCATATTACTCAGGTATTAGATAATCAGCGTCAAAGAAGTTCTTATCAAATTTAACGAGGCAAGTTATGTCGGTGCAAATCGCAGTACCTATTGAATTCTCCGACGCAGCGGCGAGAAAAGTAAAATCGCTGGTAGAAGAAGAAGAAAACCCAAACCTGAAGTTGCGGGTTTATGTCACAGGCGGTGGCTGCTCTGGCTTTCAGTACGGTTTTACCTTTGACGAAAAAGTCAACGAAGGTGACACCACCATAGACAAAGATCAGGTCACCTTAGTAATCGACCCTATGAGTTTGCAGTATCTGGTAGGCGGAGAAGTTGATTATACCGAAGGCCTGGAAGGCTCACGTTTTTTGGTGAATAATCCTAATGCCACCACAACTTGCGGCTGTGGCTCATCTTTTACGGTTTAAATTTGCCGTTTCTAGTGCAATTCGGCCCTATACCAATCCACCTAGTATCTACTCACTCAGCGATGGATAAAATCAGCTTAATCGCGGTGTATTTTTACCCGGCTAAAGTGTAAGTGACTTTGGTCTCGCCCTTCGGGAAGGACTGGCAAGCTCCCTAGCTGCATTGTATTGTGCGCATCCCTGCGATCCACCCTTTCAGGGCCGTCTTTCAGACGTTCAAAAACATTCCAGATGTTTTTGTCGCGTCTATGAAGGCAACCAGCATTCCTTCGACGTTACGCTTTGCTATGAAACTTGCCAGCGCCTTCTGAATTGATCACATATCAAGCAGGAGGAATGGTATTACAACTTGGCCTGCCGTTTTATAAAATTTATCGATGGGGCAAAAAATGCTGCCCCAGTCTCCGCTGTAGTGTAATCCAATAATTGGTCATACACGCCATTTTCATCACCGAATATCATGCTGCGTAACATCTGAGTAAAGGGTTTGGGACTTTTGGCGCAAGACATAAAATACAAACCCTGCACGGTCATGTCGCCGTAAGGCATGCTCTGGCGCAACATCTCCAAATTTTGTCCCTTGTCATCTTTCAAACTGGTACGTTTCGTATGAGCAAAAGCGGGCTTATCTTGACTGGCAAACTCAATGTTGTCGGTTTTAGTGCGCCCTATCACCGTTTCTTGTCTGGATACCGGCAGCATCTGCCATTTAGTTAAATTGTGCTGATAGCGCTGAATATGAATATAACTTCCACCGACAAAATCCGGATCGTCATCCCCGACTATGGCCACATCCAGTTTGCGTAAACCTCTTGGGTTTTCAGTACCGTCAACAAAACCAGTGAGGTCTCGCCCATCAAGATAACGAAAGCCACGCACCTCTTCAATCAACTCTACATGGGGTTGCAACAGGGCAAAAATTTCAATGCCAATGGCATGGCAAATATCCGCACGGTCAGCACGTATTTGGACAAACAAATCACAGGGGGCAACGGGAGCGCTGCGATCTTCACATTGCATATCAGGAAACGGCGCAAGCTCTTGGGGGATCAGTCCCGGATAAAGCTCCATCCAATAATTACTGCCAATGGCCACCACGCCAGACATCATGGCCTCATAATGTTCCTCGTCAAAATGTGTGAACAAGTCGAGAATACGCGCCAATTTAACGCGAACAACCTGCTCGTCCTCATCAATTACATTGAACATTAAAAACAGCGCATGCAGGTTAGGCTCTGCGCAGATCCCTTTTTGTGGTTGTGCCATAGTTGCTCTTAAGTCAGTGTTGATTAATAGCCCGCTGCGTGACCATCTTTGCGGCTCTCCGAAGCGCCGTAATATACCCCAGTTTTAGGATCTCGCATAATCGCCTGATATCCGCCATAAGAACCCGAGACTTCTTGCAAGACATGTCCTTGCTGCACCAAGGTGCGACGAGTCTGAGGGCTAAAGCCGTTTTCCAGACTGATAAAACCGCCATCCTCCATCAGTTCACCCGTTGGTTGGCTTGAGCCTGAATGCAAAATACGTGGGGCGTCCCCTGCTTCTTGCAGGTTCATGCCAAAATCGATCATATTGATCACTATTTGCGCATGCATCTGAGGTTGCGTGCCACCCCCCATCACTCCAAAACTCAACCAGGGCTTGGCATCTCGGGTAACAAAAGCAGGAATAATAGTGTGAAACGGCCGTTTACCCGGAGCATAAGTATTAAAATGACCTTTTCTCAGGCTAAATAACTCGCCTCTGTCTTGCAAGACAAAACCTAAGCCCGTTGCGGTCATTCCCGATCCCATACCCCGATAATTGCTCTGAATAAGCGATACCATATTGCCATCTTTATCGGCAGTGGTGAGATAAATGGTATCCCCGTCGTTTATTCCAGCATCATAACGTTTGGCGGCCTTATTGGCCTGGATGAGCTGCTTTCGCTGTTTGGCATATTCTTTAGATATCAACCAATCAACCGGGATTTTATTAAATGCCGGATCGGCGTAATACTTGGCCCGATCTTCAAAGGCAAGCTTCTTAGCTTCAACAAAGGTATGCACATATTCGGCTGAGCCAAAGCCCATCTCTTCAACATCATATTGCTCCATAATATTGAGAATTTGCAAAGCAGCGATACCTTGACCATTGGGCGGTAACTCCCAAACGTCGTAACCCTTATAGTTGGTCGACACGGGCTCGACCCATTCAGAGCTATGGGTGGCCAAATCTTCATAACTCAAAAAGCCACCCTGCTCTTTCATATAAGCTGCAATTGTCCTGGCAATATCACCTTTGTAAAACGCGTCGCGACCGCCGGTGGCGATCTTTTCATAAGTCACTGCCAGATGCTGATTAGTGAATATTTGTCCTTTTACCGGCGCCTTGCCATTGGGCATATAGGTTTCGGCAAAACCAGGAAATTCGCTTAAAAGAGAAACACTGCGCTGCATGTAATAGGCAATAAGCTCAGTAATTGGAAAGCCCTTTTTCGCATAATTGATGGCCGGTGACAAAATATCGCTCATCGGCATACTGCCAAATCTCTCATGCAACTCAAACCAACCATCTACCGCACCTGGCACCGAAACGGGCAAGGGCCCGTAGGCCGGTATTTTATCCAAGCCCTGCAATTTAAAATGCTCAAGTGTTAAAGACTGAGGCGAACGACCGGAAGCATTTAGGCCATACAATTGTTTGGTTTTTGCATCCCACACGATGGCAAATAAATCCCCACCAATGCCACTACCTGTTGGCTCAACCAAGCCCAACATCGCATTGGCAGCAATGGCGGCATCAACCGCATTCCCACCCCGCTTGAGCACATCCAAAGCCACCTGAGTAGCCAATGGTTGGCTGGTTGCGACCATAGCATTTTGTGCAATGACTTCTGAGCGGCTAGCAAAATGGTGCCCCGTTACCCGGTCATAAGCACCGACCTGAGACAGACCAGCCATTAATACTAAGACACTAATCAATAAAGACTTTTTCATTACACTCCGCACAGACTAAATACACAAACTAAAAGGACCGGCTAAGCATAACCCTAATCAAGTGAAAGGGTAATAGCCCCGATTGCAGCAGTTGAGGAAATGTTTTCTGTGTTATCGAAAACTGGGTTTAATTGAGGTGTGTTGTGATAAGGCTATGCGCTTCGCTTACTGTCATCCATGACAGTTTTGCTACAGCTTACCTGCTGCACCAGTTACTCTTTCGCCAACATCTGCCAGAGAGTCAACTTGTTCTGCTCTGTTTATTTGGTTTCAAAGAAGTCGTGATTTAAGAATTGTTGATTCTTACAATGCCCTTCCTAATTGGCTGACTAGCTGGATTGAGCGAATTTCGGATGTTCATGATCGGCGGTTTCACTGAGATAGCGGACAGTCAGTTTTCTACACTAATGACTTTGTCAGAGAATCGGAAGTACGTTTCACTATGTAGTTTTATTATTCACAAAGAAAGTGGACATTGATGCCTGCGAATTGGCGAGCGCTAGCTTGCGAGTGTCCTGTTTCACGATATTATCGAGAATATTTGCATAAATTTTCCGTTGAATTATTTACGCAGGCTGACAATACACAACGGCCCCTCTACCATGCGTCTGCATCGGTAACATTACCATCCATACTTGCCATGCGTTCGTCGCGGGAAAATATGGGTTTCATATTTTTTCCCGTGCCAATACAAAAATTTCACTAATATGCTTATGATAAGGAAATTCATGAAATACACCTCTTTACTTTTAACGATTGCCGCTACATTCTCAGTTTCTGCTCAAGCAAATTCGGTTATTGTTTATGAACATGGTGGGTATCGCGGCGATTCGAGTAGCCTCTCTACCACAACATCATTATCTGATACCAAAAACGATATCGACATGCATGATTCGATATCCTCATTAAAAGTACCTGCTGGTTTATGCGCGATAATGTTTGAGAATATAGGATGGGAAGGTAGTGTCAAATTTTTCCCACAAGGTGATTATCCAGATTTGGGTAGTTATGGTTTTAATGATAAAATTTCTTCTTTGCATATAATAAACTCATCTGCGTGTAATGACAGTGATTTGACTGTAATGTACCGTCATATAAACTTCTCGGGGCCGGGAACTTCCTTTCCAATCGGGTTTTCGACACGCAAGCTTAATTGTAGGGACACTTGTAACCCTTATCATTTTAATCGCGATTACAATGATGACTTTACATCAGTTAAAATCGGTAGCAATGCATGTTTAATTGCCTATAAAGATGTCAATTTCGCCGGTACATCTAAACAATTTAATGAAAATGTCAATTCACTAGGAAACTATAGTTTTAATGACACAATTTCTTCTGTAGTTGTTGCGTCTTCATCACAGTGCAACAACCCAGCACCATCTAACCCTATTCGTGGTCGTGGTGGTCGTGGTGGTCGTGGTTGTGGTAATAGTCCATATTAAAATCGACAGTAAACGTACCCCTCAGGTATTCATAGAACAACTTATCTTGTTACATATCGATTTTGAATGAGGTAAGTGGCTGTAATAAATCAAACGGCTGGTGACCTTCGCACCAGCTCTCACCTTGATACTCAAAGGCAATATTTATGCAACGCATAATAAAATTAACCTGCATTATTCTTATTTTTTTATCTACGACAGGTTTTAGTAAATTTGAACACCTCTATAAAGGCTCATTTTCCCAAAGAGTAGGCTTAGAATTCCATAATGGACGGTATGGTGAATACGTTTACAATGGTGTTTTAGTCAATCCGATATCCTTGTCTGATACAACGCCTCTCAATCGTTGGTTTCAATGGGGTGTTCACAATGCCTACGAAAAAGACGATACTAGCCTTTATGACATTCTCAAAAATGTTTCTACGGATATCGAACTCGACATCCACTCTCCTTCGTCTTCTGAGCAGCCATATCAGACGGAGTGGCGGGTAAAACATAAAAAAAGTAGTACGTTCTCAAACTGTCTAAAGCACAAGTCAAATATTGAAGTGAATTACTTGTCCGATTGTCTTGAAACTATTAAAGATTTCCACTTTGACCATCCTAACCACCATTTAATAACACTTCGTCTTGAACTCAAAAATGATGCATTGACAAACAAATTTTTTTTCACGCCAAATGCACTTGACCTACTAATCGAAACTCATTTGGGGGATTTTCTCTATGAACCTTCTGATTTGCGAGGAGGTCAGGCCAATTTACGAGTCGCAGCTAAAAATGGCTGGCCAACTCTTGGTGAGCTGACAGGCAAAGTCATGGTTGTTTTATTTGACCCTCTAACAGATAACCAAGAGCTTAACGACTATATTGATGCCAGAGGCAATCTAGCTAAAGCATTTGTCTCACCTCGTGTTCATTCTCGAAGTTCAAGTGATGATGTGGATGCTCCTCGCAATTTCAAGGATGCATCAAAAAACCATGTTGTTATGTATAGTTTATATGCAGATAATTATGAGGTTCATTCCCATGGTCCAAATATAATGTCTTTAGGTCGTATCGCATCTACCTACAAAGTCGACAAATCCAACACACCAGCCGTTGGCGAATATCGAGACTTTTTTATTCAACGTGGTCGTGGCGATGGAGATGAAAGTGGCCTAAATCCAAAGTGGGCTTATTCTGGGCGTCTTAAACAGCAGACCGTTGGTGGAAAATTGTTGCCCGAAATCGTATCGTTTGCTACAGGGTTCAAAACAACAGAACGTGAAAATGGCTATTACTGCTTAGATATTGAAAATGAAAGCTTATCGAATAAGGCGGATGTCATTTATTCCAAATGTAACGGGAAGCAATCACAAAAGTTTGCGGTAATTGATACTGCCATTGATTATGATGCGAACCATTTTCCGCTGTCACGAGGCTTTTTGCTTCAGGCAATAAATACAGGCAGCGATGGCGATGCCAATCAAAATGTATTGGAAGTCCAGGGTGCATGTTGTGGCAACGGTGCAGCGGGTCGTGAAGTTTTTCAGTATGCACGCGAGTCGACCACCAGTATTCGTAGGCCGGATGATCAGTATTGGTTTTTTCAACAATATGGTGACGGTACTCAGATAATTAATGTTAATTCGCAAAAATGTCTGGCAACTACTTCCTCTACCTCACAAATCAATTATTGTGGCAGTAGGGGCACGGGCAAAGTTTTCACTCCCTTTCCGGCTGATGAAAATGTTTATATTTACACGCCGCCGCCAGTTCGTCGTTATTCAACGTGGTCGAGAAGATGGAGATGAAAGTGGCCTAAATCCAAAGTAGGCTTAT
>JAWUXW010000112.1:0-41635 GCA_034111125.1 Paraglaciecola sp. | reverse complement strand
TAAAGACCATATCAAACTGGGCCAATACCGTGTCTTTACCTGGCATGTCTGCGCCTTCAATGGTGGATTTCATTAGTTCTGAATCCATGCCAAGATAAATTTCATTGGCCATTGCATGATAGCTGAGGTGCCAGGCTTCTGCGCCAACGCCGCCTTTATATTGGGTAAAAGGACGAGTAAAACCATAGTCGTCGGCATGAGCTGCCAGCCAGCAGTTAAGCTTATAACAAGGGCCGTTTTGCTCATATTCAGCGCTGACTAATTGCAGGGATGCACCTGAGGCCTCTATTGCCCGTTTATCATATACGTCAAGATCGCTTCCCCAATGATGCCGACTAGCGCCGGGCAGGGCAGACCAGGTCAATATGGCGTGCATTTTTTCGCTGTCTGTCAGCACACTGGTTTCCAGTAATTCGCCCTCAATAGTATATAAGGGTAACTCACCTAGCCACTTGCGCTGCCATATGCTCAATTGACGCTCAAAACTCCGGTGACTGCTAGCAATCTGCAGATCAATTCCATCATTGGCAGCAGCGAATTGCATTTCCTTAAATGCTTTACACACTTTCGGCTGCAAGATATGCTTATTCTGACACTCCACCAGGTGAGTGCTATCTTTGCCAAGAATTTGCGCATTAGTGAGCATATATTTATTTACACCAGCAAACGCAGCAAAATGTTTTCATAGACATCTACCAGTTGATCCAGATCCGCTATTTTAACGTTTTCGTCAATCTTATGGATGGTCGCGTTTACCGGACCTAGTTCGATCACCTGGGCACCGGTAGGCGCAATAAAGCGGCCATCGGAGGTGCCGCCTGCCGTGGATAGTTGCGTCGCCCGACCGGTAATATGCTCTATCGCCTGTTGAGTTGCCGCCACTAATTCACCTGAATCTGTTAGAAACGGTTGGCCATTGAAGGTCCACTTTATTTCATAATCTAGTTTATGCTTGTCCAGTACGATCCGCACTCGTTCGATGAGTTCCTGATCAGTTACTTCGGTAGAAAAGCGAAAGTTAAAACACACCTCAAGCTCGCCGGGAATAACATTGCCCGCGCCAGTGCCGCCATTGATGTTGGAAATTTGAAAACTGGTAGGCGGAAAGGATGTATTTCCATTGTCCCAGTGGGCATCGGCAAGTTCAGCCAGAGCAAGTGCAGCTTCATGGATCGGATTTTTAGCAAGGTGAGGGTAGGCCACATGGCCCTGAATGCCTAAGACTTGTAAATCGCCGGTTAGCGAGCCCCGGCGACCATTTTTTACCACATCACCCAGGGTTTCAGTACTAGAAGGTTCGCCCACCAAACACCAGGTGATTTTTTCGTTCCGGGCTTCTAGGGTATCGATCACTCTAGTGGTGCCGTTAATAAACGGGCCCTCTTCGTCACTGGTGATCAAAAAGGCGATAGAGCCTTTGTGCTCGGGATGAGCTTGAACAAAGCGTTTAGTAGCAACGAGCATGGCGGCAATACTGCCCTTCATATCTGCTGCACCTCGACCATGTAAGTAACCGTCTTTTTCAGTTGCCACAAAAGGTGGGGTTTGCCAGTTTTGTTCCGGGCCAGATGGCACCACATCGGTGTGTCCTGCAAAGCAAAACAAGGGGCCGTCATTGCCTTTGCGAGCCCAGATATTTTGGGTGTCGTGAAAGTTGAGATCTTCAATTGAAAAGCCCAGGGGACTTAAGTACTCTGCCATCATTTGCTGGCATCCAGCATCGTCTGGCGTGACCGACCGCCGATTGATAAGGACTTTTGCCAGAGCCAACACTTCACTACTCATGAAAATATCTCTTGATACTGCTCAGGCTTAAAGCCTAAATAATATTGTCCATCGTGGATCAATACCGGGCGTTTTATCATCGCAGGTTGCTCGATTAACAAGGCTAATGCTTTGTCTTTATCCAAAGGTGCTTTTTGCACCTCATCAAGCTGACGAAAGCTTGTGCCACGTTTATTCAGCAGGTTCTCCCAGCCCAAAGCCCGCTCTGTCTCTTGCAGCCAGGACGTCTCCAGTCCATCTACTCGATAGTCGTGAAAAACAAAGTCAATTTGCTGAGCGCTGAGCCATTGACGGGCTTTTTTGATGGTGTCGCAATTCTTAATACCGTAGAGGATGGTCATATAGGCCTGATTAATTTTAGTAAGGTACTACTTTGGCGTAGACTATAACGATAAATGGGAGTCAGGGTAAAGGGCTAGTCACTATTCATCTGGAATGCCTTATTACAAGTAGACAGTTAGTGCCTTGTCTTCACCGGCAATAACCTGGTAGCAGTGAGTTTGTATTCCTCGCACTTTATCGCTGTTTAAGATAGTGACAGGACACAAGATGCTAGTCAGTTGGTCTTTCATTTTGCGCAGATCAAACTCCAACAGTACTTGCCCTTGAGCAAAGGATTCGCCAACCTTGATTTTTCGTTTAAAGCCTTCTCCCATCATCCGATGAGAATCGATGCCCAGTTGTATTTGCATTATTAAGCCGTTACTGGCTTTTATTCTAATTTGGCTGGCGGTTTCTGGACATTTCTGCACTGTGCCGGAAAACGGAGCGATTACTTGATAGCCCGAGGGGTCTATTGCCACCCCTTCACCAAACAATCGTTCACTAAACAGTTTGTTGGGCACCGTATCTAAACTTAGTACTTCCCCTGATAGGGGGCTAAGTATGGTCAGGGCCTTTTTATAGGCAGGCAGGGCGTCTGGGCTAAGCAGTTTGTGAAACAAGGCCATTAAATATTAACTTTATAACCATTTTGGCGCAGGGCGTCTGCGGCAGTTTGTAGTTGCTGCTGCTTAACCAGAAAAAAGTCTGTTTCAAAGGTAGATAGTATGAATATACTCACTTTGGCTTCAGCGAGCACCGAGCCTATTTGTGCCATAATGCCCACCATCGACAAGTTGAGTGGACCTAATACTTCGAGTGCTCGCCAGTCAGTGTCCGAGTCCTCGCTGAGCACGTCAATCGTGTTTGGCACCACTAAGGACAATTCCTCGTGGGTTTTGCCAATAAAATAAACCGGGGCTTTAAATACCTGCGAGGGAATGCTCGCGTCGTCAGGCAAACTATGAATGGTGAAGGTATCGCTTAGTACAGCTAATGTTTGTTTTGGCATGAAGAGTCCTTTGCAGTAGAGTTTTTTATTGTGCGTTAGCTAGTGTGGATGTCAAGGGATTTACTTATATCCAGACGAACTGTAAACGCTGTAAAATAGGGATTTTCAGGTGATTTATATATGGACTTAGGTTTATCCACTTTTTCTGTGGATAAGTATGTTGAGTACTCTTTATATCTAGTTTAATTGTTTGAATTATATAGATATATTTATCATGGCGAGGAAATGCACAGAGTAATTTTTGAACTGCACAAAGTCTGTACAATCAATAATATTGAGGTGAAAATTAAACGATGAAAAACAATGATATAGGTTCTATTGCTTGGTTTGATCTAAGTGTGAGTAATGCAGGTGAGTTAACGATTTCTATTCCTCAGTAGTGGGCTGGAAAGTCAATCCGGTTAATATGGGAGAGTATGATGATTATTCCATGCAGCAACCGGAGTCAAATACTGATGTTGTTGGTGTTTGTCATGCAAAGGGGGTAAATGCAGATCTGCCCCCACAATGGTTAATGTACATAAAGGTTGCAGATTTAGCCGCGTCTATTGAACCGGTCCGTAGCAAGGGAGGGGAGCTCTTAACTAAGGTCAATAAACTAGTTCTAACAGCCAACACGTGGTAATTAAAGACCCGGCAGGTGCCGTATGCGCTATTTATGCACAGGGTGATTGAGCTGCTTAATGGCATATAGATTAAAACTATCGTTGGTATTGCAGTGATTTTAAGACAACATGAATTCAAGCAATGAAAAAATGCAAAACTAGGGAATAAAATGCAGGTACTGGATATTTATGCCGGGGCGAACGCCCTGAAACGGATTAAAGAGAATGGATTTAGTTCGGACTTGTTTGATTTTATGCTCGGTGCGTCGGGTGGTCCAAAATGGTTTGTCCTGGCTGGACTGGATCGGATTATTTTTCCGGAATTTTTTAAGGGACGCACCAGGCCCCTGGATATAATCGGCTCATCCGCCGGGGCATTTCGCTTTGCCTGCTTGGCACAAAATGATCCATTGGCCGCGATTAATCGTTTGGCAGACCGTTATTCTCGAACGGTTTATTCGGATAAACCGACGGCCAACGAAATCACCCTTTCAGGTCTGGAGTTACTCGACTATGTGCTGGGTGATAAGGGCATTGAAGAAATAGTTGATAATCCGGTGTTCAAGGCGCATTTTGTGGTGGCCAGATGCAAAGGGCTGACGCGCTTTGAAGCGAAGCCCATTCAAATGGCCGGATTAGCCGCGAGCGCAGGAGCAAATGCGATCAAGCGAAAGTGGTTGGACAAATTCTATCAACGTTACTTTTTTTCCGCTCCAGGTAGCCAATTATCGGTGCAAGACCCAGTTGGAATGTCTTCTCACTTTGTGCCTCTGGCAAAGAATAATTTGGCACAGGCCTTGATGGCTTCAGGCTCTATTCCTATTGTGATTGAAGGCGTGGAGAACATAAATGGTGCCCCCAGAGGTATGTATCGAGATGGGGGGATAATCGACTATCACTTCGACCTTACATTTGGCCCTGCCGAGGGTTTGGTATTGTATCCCCATTTCTATTCAAAGCCAGTTCCTGGTTGGTTTGATAAGTCGCTCAAGAGCCGCAAGCCTCATTCTAGTAGCTATGATAATGTGGTTATGCTGGTGCCCTCGGATGATTTTGTCGCAAGTTTGCCCTATGGAAGAATTCCCGATAGAAAGGACTTTAAATCTATGCCAGCCGAGCAACGGATTATGTATTGGCAAACGGTATTGAGTGAAAGTGACAGACTCGGCGAGGCCTTTATGCAATTACTTGAGAAGGAGGACATTGTCAATCAGATAAAACCCATTGCTTTCTAGAAGGTTTTAGAAGTGGGTTTTGTTGCACGCTTTTATTTAGACCCTAGCTGGAGTACAGCGATGGATATTCGGTTAATACCCGCAATGCAAGAGGACGAGCCCTACTTGTTCACTTTGCGTAAGCTAACTATGCATGAACATTTGTTGCAGGCTGGCTTGCACTTGTCTGATATGAGCAGTTACAAGCAGAGTTGATAAACCTATGAATGCTCACAGCTTATTGTTTGTTCGGGCAAGCCGGTGGGCATGCTCAAATTTCTTAAAACCACCGAAGTGATAGAAGTAAAACAGTTGCAGATCCCCCCGGATCATTAGGGCAGGGGGATGGGGTGCAGGGGCATGGACATGGTATTAAACTGGTCCGTCTCCAGTGGTAAGAATGTGTAGTTATCGGTTCTTAAAGCCAATCCAGCAAAACGGCTATATGAGCGACTAGGCTTTAAAGTCGTCGGACAAGATAAGTATGAATTCCATATGGAAATTGCCTTGTAAGGTATGTCTGATGTCGTTTGCTTATTTGATTAATCAACATACTCGCTTCGCGAGACTACTTTTACCCCATTTCAATTTATTTGTTGGAAGACAAGCATACACAGGTTTTTAAATAGGGTAATGACCTATTAAAGTCTGGCTTGGTCTTACATTGCTTATTGAGACGAGTTCCAGGTGCTTTTGGATAAATATTGAGAGGCGGATTTATACTGTGTAACTTTCTCTTTAGCCTTTAATAAATAAAGCGCGCAAGCTGGTGTTGTAAATTTTGATTTTCCCGCTGCAACTGTTCTTTTTGTTTAAGCAATTCGATCACCAGTGCCACTGCGACCCAGTCTATCTCGAGCTCTTGATTAAGACGTATGGCCTTTTTCACCCAGTGCACACTGGTAATATCAAATACCCATTCCTCCAGTGTGTCTCCCGCTAGCGGCGTGGCAATCCCATACTCAACCACTTCAATCATTTCTTTTCGGCTGATCTGTTGTGACTGACATAACTCGTCAAAGGTGATTTTTAGTATTACATCACTCATTTTACTTGCTCCATTGTGTTCTTGGATCAAAGTTGGTTTTACTCGCTAATTGTTGCCATAAAGCCTTTGTTTCATCGTTTACCACTTCGGGCATCACAACTTTTAATACCGCATATAAATCACCGACTCCTGTTTTACTTCTCAGGCCTTTGCCTTTGATGCGTAGCTTTTGTCCTGTTTGACTATTAGCATTGATGGCCATGTTAACTTTACCACCAAGGGTGGGGACCGTTACTTTGGTGCCCAGGGCTGCTTCCCATGGCGTAATCGGCAGAGTCAGTATGAGATTGTGACCCTGGACATCAAAAAGGGGATGGGGCACCAGACGAATATGTAAGTACAAATCACCAAAGGCACCGCTCACTTGCCCTGGACCTCCCTGACCTTTGAGTCTGATGCGCTCCCCATCCCTCACGCCCATGGGAATTTTTACTTTTAGGGTTTTTTTAACAGATCTGTGTTGACCGTTTTCAAAGACGGGAATGACATATTCTATGGTTTTAGATCCTTCTTCCAGAGTATCTTCCAAAAAAATGGGCACTTCGATCTCAGCGTCTTGCCCCTTAAAGGTACTTTGCGCTCTATCATTGTCAAAACCCGGCCTTAGGTCGGCAAAACCTCCACTGCCAAAAACTGAGTTAAAAAAATCTGAGAAATCTCGCTCACTATTAGCACCACCAAAGCCTTGAGCAGTACTTTGCCAGTCGGGAGGGGGCTGAAAGCCTTGTTGGTGAGTACCACCATATTTTTTTAATTCGTCAAATTCGGCGCGACTCTGGTCATTTTTCAATACCTCATAAGCCTCAGCAACTTCCTTAAATTTTTCCTCAGCGCCCGAATCTGCATTCATGTCAGGATGAAACTTCAAGGCAAGCTTGCGATAGGCCTTCTTAATGTCTTTTAGCTCGGCATCTTCTTTAACACCCAAAATTTGGTAATAATCTTTAAACTCCATATAACTTCCTTGGTTTGTCGATTAATCAACATACTTACTACGAGAGACTACTTTTACTCCATCTTCGATTTGCTCGTTGGGGTACAAAATAAACCAATCACCTTCCTGCATACCTGAGATGATTTGCGCCCTAAATGCATTTTTACGACCAATTTGTAGCATGCGTTTTTCTACCACATTGTTGATAGCAACAAAGATTGCCCATTCTTTTTGATCTCTAAAAAGTGCTGTGACGGGCACCGTTAATAGCGCGTCTTCTTGCCATATCACAATCTCTACATCCACCTGGTAACCGTGTCCAAGCCTTGACCATTGAGAAAAGTTACTGACTAGATCGATGATGACGTTAACCCTTTGCTCTTCGATACCCAGGGCAGACACTTTCTTAAAGCCAATTGGTTCAATGTGCTTGACCCGTCCTGAGAGCGATTCAGCGCCGCCCCAGTTTCTTATTATAACCGTTTGCCCGGGTTCAACTTTTACTGCGTCAAAGGAGAGTAACTCTACGACTATTTCCAAGTCCTCCGGATCACCAATTTCAAGCAATGGTGTACCGGCGGTTACCACCCCTTCACTTTTATTCAGTACTTTCAATATTCGACCACTAACGGGTGCAGTAATATTCATACATTCGCAGTTGCCATGCTCAACTTGGGTGGACGCGGGGGAAAGCAATAAGGCTTTAGTTCGTTGCAATTCATAGTTTCGCATTTGCTGTGCGGCTTGAGCAGTTGCTAAGGCTGCGCGGCGTGTTTTGTAAGCTCGTTCAGCGTTATCCAGCTCCCGTTCGGATACACTTTTATTAACCCGTAGTTCCGACATGCGATTAAATTCAGCTAAGGCAAAGTCCAGCTCAGCCTGAGCTTGATTTACCTCGGACTGAGCCAGACTAAGAGCAGAATTGGCAGTTTGGATATCGGCCTTGGCTTGCGCTTCGCTGCGTGGGTCAAGAAAGGCCGGATCAATGGGTTCAATTTGTACCACTACGGTACTGGATATCAGCACTGGGTCACCCACTTCAGCCTCGATACGGCGCAAATGCCCGGTGACAGGGGCCGATAATACGTAAACATCATGTACACGGGTTCTGCCTTCATCCGAAATACTGATTTGCAGCGAAGCTTTGCTTAGCTGCGCCATGTCTGTTATGACAGCCTTAGGCCAAAACAAGAACACGAGGGTGCAAATCAGCAGTGCGCCAATGATACTCCAAAGTAGTAGACGGGATTGTTGAGGTTGCATGGTTTACTCCCTTGTTTTTAGCACTCTTATCAGGTCTAGTTTATCTACTCTCCGCCTTACCAATGCTGCCGAAACAACAGCGGCAAATAACACCCAGCTTATGGCATAGCCGTAGGTTGAGGCATGTATGACCAGGGGAATGCGGAACATTTCGGTATCGAATGATTGAGCCATTGACCACACCAAGAGCCAACCAAAAGCACAGCCCAGAGGCAGACCAAACAAGATAAGAAAGCTTACTTCACCGAGCAGGACGTAGGATATTTCCGCCCTTGAAAACCCCAAAACACGTAGGGTGGCCAGCTCTCTGCCCCTTTCAGATAGTGCGATACGGGTACTGTTGTAGGTCACACCAAATACCAGCACGACGGCTAAGCCAGTAAACATGGTAATAAACACCATTAAGTGTTCGATAACTTGTTTATTGAATGAATCAAGTGCTGTTTGTTTTAACAGCACTGCGCCCACTTTAGGGGTGTTTTTTATCCGCTGGTAAAAGTCATTTTGGTAGTTGGGATCCAATAACAGACTGGCAAGTTTGAAGCTTGGTGGCTCATTTAAGATGCGATTTAAGTTGTCTAATTGCATATAGGTGGGTAGACCAATATAGGTCTCGAATATTCCGCTTATCTGTATGGATAAAGACGGACGACGCCCTTCTAAAATATCTACCCAGACAGCATCTCCGACCTTAAGGTTGAGTTTTTGGGCCAAGCGACTGGCAATCATCAGCCCAGAGTCTGGCACCTCCAGGCGAATTCTTTTGCCGTCGTCATAGATACTTTGCAATTCGCTGCCAGGTTGTATACCACTAATTGCTCCCCGATGGCTCTTGGCACCAATCTTGAAGTCTGCATTAACCACGCGCATGGGCTCACTTTTTAATACCCCCGGTAGTTTGGCAAAATCATAGTTGGCCCGAAGAGGTTGGGGATCAACCACACCCACCATCACATTTTGTTTCTGGGCTTCAAAAAAGTATACTTGTTTCAAATGGCCTAGTGAATCATCCCATTGCAAGGTCATAATGATCAGGCCTGCTGCCATGGCGATACCACAACCGGTTAAAAATGAGCGCAAAGGCCAGCGGCCAATTTGCCGAATAGCAATACGGGTTGGTTGATCCATCCAGGAGGTTAGTCTTGAGCTGGATACAAAACTATGGCGATAAACGCTTGGAGAGGGTGGGATCATCGCTTCGGCCGGCGGTAAACGAAGTGCATTTCTTACCGCTGTCAGTGCACCGAGTAAGGCGGCTGCCAGACTAACCCCTCCGCCGACGACAAAGGCAAAGGGACTGGGGTGATAAATGAGCAGAGGGAAGCGAAAAAGTTCTGCATACATTTGGGTATTTAAGCGTCCTAAGTAGGCACCCAATATAGAGCCGATAAGTATCCCTATCAAACAAATAGCCAGCATCATTTTGCTGTAATGCCAGCCTATTTGTAGATTGCTATAACCAAAGGCTTTTAACAAACCTATTTCCGTTCTTTCGGTGGCGATCAAGCGGGATAACACCATATTGGTGAGGAAGACTGCAACAGTGATAAATATACTTGGCAGGATGGTGGCCATGGTTTTTTGTTGTTCTATCTCGTTCATCAAAAACCAGTTAGATATTTGATCCTCTCTGGTATTGGCACTGACGCCGCCATAGGGTTCAAGTAGGACGTCTATGCTATTGAGAACCGGCGCGGTAGGGGCGTTACGAACCAAAGTCATACTGAGGTAGTTAAACGACTCTTCGAGATCATAGGCCGCTGCCAATACCTCTTCAGACATCCACATAACACCGAATTGCTTGTCATCCGGCATCAGAGCACCAGGGCCAATGCTGTATATAAATTCCGGACTAAGGGCAATGCCCACTACCTGAAATCGTCTTTTGGAGCCATTCATGATAATGCTCAGTTGCGCGCCAGGTCTGAGATTGTGCGCCTCCGCAAAAGGCTCACTGAGGATAAGCTGGTCATCCCGTCCGGCTGAAATCCAGGTGCCTTGCCTCAGAACAAGTTGATTAAGTTGGGGCTGAGCGTTTTCTGGAATGGACACTAATTGGCCGATGACTGGTTCGGCAAAACCATCTATATCAATCGTAGCGTAACGTGAAATGCGCGTCTGTACAGACTGGACACCTGGGATCTCGGCAAATTGATGAGCGAGGCGCTTTGGCGCGCGAGTGGCGAAGGCAAATATCTCAGCAAAACGGTAACGTTGGTAATAGGCGTCACTGGTTTCTTGTAAGGCTTCAATAGTAGACAAGGACATGACCAGTGTGGCAACACCCGATGCAATAACCAATGCCACGGCTAATACCTGGCCACGCAACTTCCACAAGTCGCGTTTTAGCTTTTGATTTAAGGCACTCATTACCAAACGAGCTCTTTTGCTGGCTGACGGTGAGCATTGCGCTCAACCCCCGAAATCAGCCCATCGGAGATATATACGACCCGGTCCGCCATTGCTCTAACCACGGTGTTATGAGTGATGACTGCCGTAGTGGTGCCTAGCTCACGGTTAATGTTTTCGATAGCCTCAAGTACCAAAATGCCGGTTTGCTTGTCGAGCGCTCCTGTGGGCTCATCACACAAAAGAATATCCGGTTGTTTGGCGATAGCCCGGGCAATCGCCACCCTTTGCTGTTCGCCGCCGGACAGCTGAGCGGGAAAATGATGCATACGCTCGCCTAATTTCACTAGCTCTAAAGCGGTGCCAGGCTCTATGGGGTGGGGGGAAATTTCGGTTACCAGGGCGACATTCTCATAGGCGGTCAGACTGGGGATCAGGTTATAAAATTGAAAAACAAAGCCCACATGTTCTCTTCTGAATAGTGTGAGCTGATGGTCGTCAGCCTTACTGAGATCTTGATCCCCGTAATAGACATGGCCAGCGGTAGGTAAATCGAGGCCACCAAGAATATTCAATAAAGTAGATTTTCCGCTACCAGATGCTCCCAGCAGCACCACCATCTCCCTAGGATAGAGCTCAAAATCAACACCGCGCAGTGCATTCACCTCAACTTCGCCACTGCGATAAACCTTAGTCAAACCTCGAGCCGCAAGGGCTGGCTTTAATGCTGAATTAGTCGCAACTGTGGGCACTGGGCTCATTAGTTTTTGTCCGTTAGTATTTAGCCTTTAATTGTTCTATACATTGACGTTGATAGATTGATTCAGATCAAATGTGCCATGTAAAAGCTAAGGCACACGATATTGTCCATAAGTAGTGTACTGTATCGGTTTAACTTTATATTTGGGCTGTAAAAACGACACTAAATCAACCAATTCACCCACAGTCATTACGTCATTAAAAACTGGCATTTTTGACTTGCCTGTTTCATCAGTTACGCTTTCAAGGGTTCTTGAGCGGGGAGCTAATTTGTGAGAGGGATTAATAACCGACGTCACCAGTTGAGCGTAGGTTTTAACCAGAGATGAGGTGCCACCTAGCATTACTGGTTGATCAAATTGTTTAATAATTGATTCATCTTCAAATCCCTCTAGCGTATGGCAAGCTAGGCACTGATACTTTATAAAGACCTGTTCCCCTTTGGCAGTATCACCTTCAGGTAAACTAAACCCACGTGGGGATTCAGGTCCTGAATCACAACCAAGTAAGCTAAGGGATAATATTAAAGACAATAAGGCAGTCGCTTTATCAATCATATCCTGTTCCTCTTAATATTCGTTTCCATCTTAAGATAAAGAATTTGCTGGAGAAATATATAGCCAAGCAAGCCCCGACTTGACCCCGATCAAGTTTAAAGACATCAGTTCCGGCGCTACTATTGTTTTGAATATATAGGCTATTATTAAGAGGTTTTAATAAAATTAAGGAAGCAACATGTCTGCTCACATTTATAAGTTAATAGAACTAACTGGCTCATCTTCTAAGGGTATTGAACAGGCTGTGCAAAGTGCCGTGAGTAAGGCGAGTGAATCCGTACATAACATGCGCTGGTTTGAAGTGACTGAGACCCGTGGCCATATAGAGGATGGCAAAGTGGCTCACTGGCAGGTGAGCATTAAAGTGGGTTTTACCCTGGATTGAACTCACTACTTTCCCTAAAATTAAAAAAATACCGAAATTACATAAAATATATATGCATTTTATGTAGTTAGGTCTATCGTTAAGTTCCGAGCAATTGATAGTAAAAAATCAGGTAAAACTAAGGAATATAGATGGAATCTCTCAGTGTTGGCGACTACATGAATAAAAATCCGGTCACCTTTACCGTTGACATGCCAGTGGTAGAAGCCGTTGAGAAGCTATTGAGCGTTAAGCAAACCGGTGGGCCAGTATTAGACGCGCGGAAGAAAGTCATCGGCTTTTTATCCGAGCAGGATTGTCTTGCGCAGATGGTGGCCTGCAGTTATTACAATCAGACTGTTTCACTGGTTAAGGACATCATGCGAACAGAAGTGCTGTCGATTAAACCCTATATGTCAGTGCTGGAATTAGCCCAGCAAATGTTAATAGAGAAACCCAAATTTTACCCTGTGGTTGATGATGATGGTAAATTGGTGGGTAGTATAAATCGAACCGCAGTGCTCAATGCCATTGACATTCAGTTTAAGGATGCTTATACCCACCATCCATAGTTATGACTAGCTTTTAGCGTTCTATTCTTCTAGGATCTGCGGCGTTTTCATTTACGCGAGCAGATCTTTTTGTCAACTAATCATTCTTCTCTTCAGGCCAAGTCAATTAACGAACTCAAATCGTCAATTGACTCGTGTATGCGGGCGGACAGGTTTAACCTGAGCCAGCGCATTCGACGTTTTCCATCCATGGATGAAGATAAAAAAACTAAGTTCCTGAGCTTACTTCAGCAGGACATGCATAAGTCTGTATTGCTTTGCCAACAACGAGCCGAGCGTTGTCCTAAAATTGAATACCCAGATCTACCGGTTAGCGAACATAAAGAAGAAATTGCCCGGGCAATACACGATAATCAGGTTGTTATTATTGCCGGTGAAACGGGGTCAGGTAAAACCACTCAAATTCCAAAAATTTGCCTGGAGCTTGGCAGGGGGATTAGCGGGCTCATTGGTCATACTCAGCCCCGGCGCCTGGCAGCCCGAACGGTTGCCAACAGGATTGCCGAAGAACTTAAATCTCCCCTGGGTCAAGATGTAGGCTTTAAAATACGTTTTTCCGATCAGGTGACAGCCCATTCCTATATTAAGTTGATGACAGACGGCATTTTGCTAGCTGAAATTCAGCGGGACCGATTTTTAAATCAGTATGACACCATCATTATTGATGAGGCTCACGAGCGTAGCCTCAACATTGATTTTATTCTCGGCTATCTTAAACAGCTGTTGCCCCGGCGGCCGGATCTAAAGTTAATCATTACCTCTGCGACCATTGATCCTCTGCGATTTTCTGAGCATTTTAATGATGCGCCTATCATTCAGGTAAGTGGCCGAACTTATCCCGTGGACATTCGCTACCGCGGCGTCGATGAGCAAAGTGATAAAGAACAAGATCAAACTCAGGCCATTATTGGGGCGGTAGAAGAACTAAGCAGAGAAAAACCTGGCGATATCTTAGTGTTTCTAAGTGGCGAACGGGAAATCCGCGACACGGCAGACGCCCTGAATAAGTTACAACTGCGTCATACAGAAGTCATGCCCTTATACGCCCGGTTGTCCAATACCGAGCAAAATCGCATATTTCAGTCTCATAGTGGCAGACGGATTGTACTGGCCACCAACGTCGCCGAAACCTCGTTAACCGTGCCGGGGATTAAATATGTTATTGACCCCGGCACCGCGCGGATTTCTCGCTACAGCGTGCGCAGCAAGGTACAACGCCTACCGATAGAAGCTATCTCTCAGGCATCTGCTAACCAACGCTCCGGGCGCTGTGGTCGGGTGTCTGACGGTATCTGTATTCGCTTATATTCCGAAGACGACTTTCTCAATAGAGACGAGTTTACTGATCCGGAAATACTGCGAACCAACCTGGCCTCCGTTGTTCTACAAATGTTAGCTTTAGGCTTGGGTAAAATAGATGATTTTCCCTTTGTTCAGGCACCGGACGCGCGAAACATAAATGATGGGTTCCGTCTACTTGAAGAGTTAGGTGCAGTACACAGAAGAGATGGGCAGCTAAGCTTGACGCCTCAGGGTAAGCAACTTGCCCGCCTGCCTATTGATCCACGGTACGCCCGTATGGTGCTCGAAGCGGCCAAACTGAATAGCTTGAACGAGGTGTTGATCATTGCTGCCGGGTTAAGTATTCAGGATCCCAGAGAACGACCTCAGGATAAACGTCAGGCGGCAGATGAAAAACACAGTGAGTACGCCAATAAAGAATCGGATTTTTTAGCTCTGTTCCAACTCTGGCAGTTTTTCAAAGAGCAACAGCAGGCTTTGGGATCTAGTCAATTACGCAAGTGGTGCAAAAGCCAATACTTGAATTTTATGCGTATGCGGGAATGGCAGGACATTGTTAGCCAACTGAAGAAAGCTATCGCTGAACTGGGCTTAGGACTCTCTACTCAGGAGGCGGACTATCAAGCCATACACCAGGCGATGGCCGCAGGTCTATTATCCCATATCGGTAACAAAGAAAAAGAGCGTGATTACCTTGGCGCCCGCAACAGTCATTTTAAGATTTTTCCCGGCTCCGGACTGAGCAAGGCTAAGCCTCAGTGGGTGATGGTAGCTGAGCTGGTGGAAACCTCTCATTTATTTGGCAGAATGGCGGCAAAAATTGAACCTCAATGGATTGAGGGGATAGCCGAACATTTGATCAAAAAGGACTATTCAGAACCTCATTGGTCGAAGAAAAATGGCGCAGTGGAAGCCTTCGAAAAAGTCACACTTTACGGCTTAACCTTGGTCTCTCAGCGTCGTAAGATTTACAGCAAAATTGATCCCGTTATGTGTCGGGACATCTTTATACGTGAAGCCTTGGTGCAGCTCAATACCCGCCTAAACTACGCTTTTTTAAAACATAATCAGAAAGCAGTAGAGCAAGTCGAAGCCTTAGAAGAGAAAACTCGTAGACGAGATCTATTGGTCGACGAGGAAAACCTGGTCGGGTTTTATGCTGAACATATTCCCAGTGATATTTGCACAGAGGCAGGATTCAAAAAGTGGTGGCAAAAAGCCAGTACTGAAACACCGGAGTTATTGCACTTCGATCCAGATATGTTGTTTAAGAAACAGAGCAACGAAGTAAACGAATTTTCTTTCCCTGAGTACTGGCAGCAGGGCAATTTAACCTTTGCTATACAG
This sequence comes from Paraglaciecola sp., assembly GCA_034111125.1. Taxonomy (GTDB): domain Bacteria; phylum Pseudomonadota; class Gammaproteobacteria; order Enterobacterales; family Alteromonadaceae; genus Paraglaciecola. The sequence continues at coordinate 26,203 of JAWUXW010000112.1, read as the reverse complement.
TATCACTTTGAACCAAAAGAACCTGACGATGGAGTCAGTCTCGTGATCCCACTGGCCTTGTTAAATCAAGTTCATGATATTGATTTTGACTGGTTAATACCCGGCTTGCGCAATGAATTAATCATCAGTTTAATTAAGTCTCTGCCGAAGAAACTACGGCGCAATTTTGTACCGGCACCAAATTACGCCGAAGCCTGCTTAGCAGACATTGCCCCGAGGGATAAAAAGGGCCAGCCGGTGTCTTTTTTGTCGACTATTAGTCAAAAATTAAAACGAATGACGGGGCTGGAGGTCACACCAGATGAGTGGCAGATTGAAAACCTTCCAGCCCATTTACGGTTTAATTTTAAGGTAATAGACGAAAAAAACCAGGTGGTCAAACAAGGACGAAACTTGCATGAACTGCAGCATGGTTTACAAGGAAAGGTGAAGCAAAGTTTACAAAAAGTGGCCAGCCCAGAATTGGAGAAATCCGGACTCACCCAGTGGGATTTTGCAGCTTTGCCCAAGGAGTTTGTGAAAAAGAACTCTGGTTTTGAACTTAAGGCTTACCCAGCTCTCGTGGCTGAAAAGCAATCAGTGGCGATTAAACTTTTTGACAAGCCCCATCAAGCAGAGGCCTGTCATAAACAAGGTTTGCGTCAGCTGATGATCTTGGCAATCCCGTCGCCGGTTAAATATTTACAAGACAAATTGCCAAATAAGGCCAAGTTAGGCTTGTATTTCAACCCATTTGGCAATGTTAGTGTGTTAATTGATGATTGCATTGCCGCAGGCGTCGATCAGCTGATTGAGCAGTATTGCACTAAACATAATGGTGACATTCGTGACAAAGAAGACTTTTCGAACTGCGTAGAGTGGCTTCGAGGGGAAATAAATCAACATGTTCTGTCAATCGCCGAAAAAATTGAGAAGGGTCTGACTCAGGCCCACAGCATTAAGAAGAAAATGAAAGGTAATGTTCCAATGTCACTGATAAGTGCCCATGGTGATATTAAGCAGCAACTCGATGCCTTGGTTTATAACGGTTTTGTCAGCGATATTGGCTTTGCTCGCCTTGACCCCTGGCAGCGCTACATTGAAGGCATTGTGCGACGCCTGGAAAAACTACCCATCGATCCGACAAAAGACCGGCTACATCAAATAAATATTGAGAAAGTACAAAGCCTTTATCAAAGTAAGTTACAAAAAGTCCCCGTTGGCATACCTGTGCCGCAAACACTGCAGGAAGTGCGATGGATGCTAGAGGAGCTGAGGGTTTCGTTTTTCGCCCAGCAACTCGGTACCTCCATGCCGATCTCCAGCAAACGGATCATTCAGCATCTGGGATCTTGCTAAAATTAATAAGACCTAGATTAATACACCGTTGACTTTACTTTGTAAGCACCCTATAAACACACAGTGGGCTTTAAACTAGTAAGAGGTATTAGATGATAGGATATGACGACAAACGTAATTTTTTTCGCATGATGGTAAATTCGACTTGCGAATTGGTGGTAAATGACGATGAGTCATCCCGTTCAGTTCAAGCAGTTTGCAAGGATATTAGCGCAATCGGCATGTCCTTTGAAGTTGAAGAGGAATCCATTGAATTAGGTACTCTGGTAGAAGTGTATATTGAGTCTACTAGTGCACAAATCCCCTCCTTATCTGCCAGTGCAAAAATAGTACGCTGCGAGGCTGGTACGGCTAATACCTGTGTTATCGGGGTCGAAATTATAGAAATGAAATAGTGAAATAAAGTAGGGGAGTTCCCTACTTTTTACTTTTCTACCCAAGTCACTTTACTCTCTTTTTTCAGCGTGAAGTTTTTCAATCAAATATTTGTCAGACCATTCTTGTCTGGGCTGTTATTCGTCTTTAGTAAATGAACGGTATTTATCTGAGAAATGACGAAAATCCCATCCTTGCGGCTTGCCCGGATTCCTGTGAAAATCATCAACAGATAATTACTTAAAAGAATCCCACTATGCCAAACCAGCTACATTCCTTTATCCCGCCGCAAAGAACGTTAATGGGACCAGGGCCATCAGATGTCGACCCTAGAATATTACAAGCTCTAGCCAGACCCACCATTGGTCATCTTGATCCTGCCTTTGTTAGCCTTATGGATGAAATCAAGACTTTACTGCAGTACGCCTTCCAAACAAAAAACGAATTAACCATGCCCATATCCGCACCGGGATCAGCCGGTATGGAAGCGGTTTTTGTTAACCTTGTTGAACCAGGCGACAAAGTGGTGGTCTGTCAAAACGGTGTTTTTGGTGGCCGCATGCTGCAAAACGTGCAGCGCTGTGGCGGTGTGGGTGTCCTTATTGAAGACACCTGGGGAGAGCAAACTGATGTACACAAAGTAGAAGATGCCCTTAAAGCCCATCCAGACGCTAAGTTTCTAGCCTTTGTCCATGCTGAAACCTCCACCGGGGTGCGTAATGATGCCGAGGGCTTATGTAAACTGGCTCGCCAATATGATTGTTTGAGTATCGTAGACGCGGTTACTTCCCTCGGAGGTATTAACTTAGATGTCGACGGCTGGCAAATCGACGCCATTTATTCAGGCACGCAAAAATGCCTGTCTTGTGTACCGGGCCTCTCGCCCGTGTCCTTTAGCCCTAAGGCAATCGAGATCATTAAAAACCGCAAATCACCGGTGCAGAGCTGGTTTTTGGATATGGATCTAGTAATGGGATATTGGGGGCAGGGCACCAAGCGGGCTTACCACCATACTGCGCCGGTAAATAGTCTGTACGCACTACATGAATCCTTGCTGATCCTAAAAGACGAGGGTCTGCAGAACGCCTGGGCTCGACATGCTAAATATCATCAAAGCTTAAAAGTAGGTCTGGAAAAGCTAGGCTTGGAATTTGTGGTTGATGAAGCCTACCGTTTGCCCCAGCTTAATACCGTAGCTATCCCTGCCGGCATAGACGATGCTGCGGTGAGATCTTCTTTGCTCAATGAGTTCAACCTTGAGATCGGTGCGGGACTAGGTTCACTGGCTGGAAAAGTTTGGCGTATTGGCCTAATGGGCTATGCCTGTAATCAGAAAAACGTCGACTATTGTGTGAGTTCACTGGCTGATGTTCTGACACGGAAATAGGCTCCCACGGCATATTGTCGACAATCTCCCTTGATTGTTATATTTAAAGGGTTAGAATGCTCCTAGTTTCATAAATTGTCGACAATACACTTAACGGCCCGGAGCAACTCTTTATGCCCAGTACAGAGAAAAGCATAGCGTCCAATACCGTGTCCAATACAGCACGAAGTGTAGTGAGCAGTTCTAGGCACAGTGTTGTACCAACCACTCGCGCAGAAGCTGTATTTAGGCAGCTACGCCAGCGTATCGTGGAAGGTGATATCGCCGTTGGTGCCAAGTTAAGTGAGCCAGAATTAGCCAAGCACTACCAAATTAGCCGTAGTACTCTTCGTGATGCTTTAGCCCGCATCGAAGGATGTGGCCTGCTCGAACGTAAGGCTAATGTGGGCTACCGCGTGGTGGGATTGTCGACAGATCAGCTACTTGAAATGTTTCATGTGCGGGAATCTCTGGAGGGCATGGCTTGCCGCCTTGCCGCGCAGAATATGACTACTGAGCAAATCGCTGAACTAAAAGACCTGCTAGTACAACATCAAGCCAACGAAAAACTGCAACAAGGTGAAGCCTACTTTCAAAAGGAAGGGGACCTGGATTTTCACTACAAAATTGTTCAGGGCAGTGACAATCAACTTTTAATAAGACTGCTGTGTGAAGAACTATATTACTTGGTGCGCATGTATCGTTACCAATTTGGCATGGCCAGCCCTCGGGCTAAGCGTGCTTTTTCTGAGCACCACAATATTATTCAGGCCATCGAAGACCGTGATGGCGAGCTAGCCGAAATTTTAATGCGCAGGCATATTGCCGCATCGCGCAAAAATGTAGAAAAAAGGATGCAAACCCATGAGTAATAAGCTATCTGGCACCCCCGGACAACGTTTTAGAAAGGCTCTAGCCGACAGCCAGCCTTTACAGATTGTGGGGGCGATCAACGCCTATAGCGCGATGATGGCCAAGCAAATTGGCCATCATGCCATTTATTTATCCGGTGGCGGCGTAGCCAATGCCTCCTATGGCTTACCAGATTTGGGTATGACCTCATTGAATGACGTCATTGTTGACGTGCAGCGGATAACCGCCGCCTGTGACTTGCCTTTGTTGGTGGACATCGATACGGGTTGGGGTGGGGCGTTCAATATCGCCAAGACCATTCGTGATATGGAAAAATCCGGTGCAGCCGCCGTGCATATGGAAGATCAGGTCGCGCAAAAGCGCTGTGGTCACCGCCCCAACAAAGAAATTGTTTCTACCGAAGAAATGGTTGACCGGATTAAGGCTGCTGTTGATGCACGCATCGATCCGGCGTTTTTTATTATGGCCCGCACGGATTCTTTTGCCCAGGAAGGTCTGGACGCCGCTATCCAGCGAGCCAAAGCTTATGTCGCTGCAGGCGCAGATGGGATTTTCGCTGAAGCGATCAAAACACAAGAGCATTATTGTGCCTTTGCTGAAGCACTGGATGTGCCAATTTTGGCCAATATCACCGAGTTTGGCCAAACTGAGTTATGGAATAAAAAACAGTTAGGCGAGTGGGGTGCGGCCATGGTGTTGTATCCGCTCTCCGCGTTTAGGGCGATGAATAAAGCCGCCGAAAACGTTTATACCAGTATTTTACAAGAGGGCGACCAAAAACAAGTGGTAGATAGCATGCAAACCCGCATGGATCTTTACGACTACCTTGGTTATCACGATTACGAGCAAAAACTCGATCAGTTATTTAGCCAGGGTAAGAATAAATAGCAAAAGACCAGTGGCTTAAGGGCCAATTGCATAAGTTAAAGAGATTAAGAAATTTAAGAGGAATGAACAATGGTAGATAAGAAATTAAGTGGTGCCGGTTTGCGTGGTCAAAGTGCCGGCGATACAGGCCTTTGCACAGTGGGCAAGTCAGGCAGTGGTTTAACCTATTGTGGTCATGATGTGTCTGATTTAGCTGATAATGCTACCTTTGAAGAAGTCGCTTACTTGCTGTTTAGCGGTGAATTGCCTAATGAAAAAGAACTGGCAAGCTACACAGCTGAATTAACCACTATGCGCGACCTGCCGCAAGCACTGAAAGCCGTCCTTAAGCTTATCCCTGCGGATGCCCATCCCATGGATGTAATGCGCTCAGGTTGTTCGTTTTTGGGCAACCTTGAAGCGGAGAATGATTTCAGCGAGCAACACCGTGCTGCTAACCGCCTATTGGCAGCCTTTCCCGCGATCATGTGTTACTGGTATCGTTTCTCTCACGAAGGAGTCGAAATTGATTGTGTAACAGACGAGCAATCAATCGCCGGGCATTTCTTAAAACTACTTGCCGGTAAGGCTCCTTCAGAGCTACATCGCAAAGTGATGGACGTTTCGTTAATTCTGTATGCAGAGCATGAATTTAATGCCTCTACTTTTACTGCGCGGGTCTGTGCATCAACCTTGTCGGATATGTTCTCCTGTATTACTGGAGCAATTGGTACCCTGCGAGGGCCCTTGCACGGCGGAGCCAATGAAGCTGCGATGGATATGATCCAGAAGTTCGACTCGCCACAAGATGCCAAGTTACAAATGGCCGGTATGCTGGAGCGTAAAGAGAAGATCATGGGCTTTGGCCATGCAATATATAGCACCTCGGACCCCCGTAATATTATCATTAAAGCCTGGTCAGAAAAGCTTGCCAATGAGTTAGGAGATACCTCCTTATACGATATTTCAGTGGCCTGCGAAGAGTTTATGTGGGACAGCAAGAAACTGTTCTGTAATGCGGATTTTTTCCATGCCTCCGCTTATCACTTTATGGGTATTCCCACTAAGTTGTTCACGCCGATCTTTGTTTGCTCTCGTCTAACGGGCTGGGCAGCCCATGTGATGGAGCAGCGTTCGAATAACCGCATTATTCGCCCCAGTGCCGACTACATTGGTTCTGAGCCACGCAAAGTAGCGCCCATTAGCCAACGATAGCGATTAAGTTATGCAGGGACGCATTAAATGAGTCTGACAGAAAACAGAGAGTGATATGAATTACGCAAACCGTAAACCCTTGCCCGGAACTAAACTTGATTTCTTCGACACCCGTGAAGCGGTGGACACTATTCAGCCTGGGGCCTACGATACCTTGCCGTACACCTCACGGGTATTCGCCGAAAATTTAGTCCGTCGCTGTGATCCCGCTATGTTAACGGACGCCTTAAAGCAAATTATTGAGCGCAAGCAAGATCTGGATTTCCCCTGGTACCCGGCGCGAGTGGTGTGTCATGACATTCTTGGTCAAACGGCCTTGGTTGATTTGGCTGGTTTACGGGATGCGATTGCACTTAAGGGCGGTGATCCCTCAAAGGTTAACCCGGTTGTGCCTACCCAACTTATTGTTGACCACTCTTTAGCGGTAGAACATGCAGGTTTTGAGAAAGACGCCTTCGAAAAGAATAGGGCGATTGAAGACCGTCGTAATGAAGATCGTTTTCATTTTATAAACTGGACCAAAACCGCCTTTAAAAACGTAGACGTGATCCCGCCGGGTAACGGCATCATGCATCAAATCAACCTTGAACGCATGTCGCCGGTGGTACATGCACGTGATGGCGTGGCCTTCCCTGATACGCTGGTCGGCACAGACAGCCATACTCCTCATGTTGACGCCTTAGGCGTGATTGCCTTGGGCGTTGGCGGCCTTGAAGCAGAAAGCGTAATGCTTGGCCGTGCTTCGTATATGCGTTTGCCGGATATTATCGGCGTAGAATTGCAGGGGCAACGACAACCCGGCATTACCGCCACCGACATCGTACTGGCCCTTACTGAATTCTTGCGGGGGGAAAAAGTGGTGTCTGCTTACCTGGAGTTTTTTGGATCAGGGGCATCGAAGCTGACCTTAGGTGACAGAGCGACCATCTCGAATATGACCCCTGAGTTTGGTGCCAGTGCGGCAATGTTCTACATCGATGGACAAACCATTGAATACCTCACGCTGACAGGGCGGGAGCCGGAGCAGGTTAAATTGGTTGAAACCTACGCCAAACACACCGGTTTATGGGCAGACAGTTTAAAAACAGTTCAATACCCACGGGTCTTGCGTTTTGATTTATCAGCCGTGGGTCGCAATATGGCCGGGCCGTCCAATCCTCACAATCGCTTCCCAACCAATGAACTAGCCAAGCGCGGCATAGCCGGCGCGTATTTTAACCAGCAGGAAAGCGACCAAGGCTTAATGCCTGACGGCGCGGTGATCATTGCGGCTATCACCAGTTGCACCAATACCAGTAACCCCCGTAATGTGATTGCTGCGGCCTTAATCGCCCGCAATGCCAATAGATTGGGCCTAACACGCAAGCCATGGGTTAAAACCTCATTGGCCCCAGGCTCAAAAGCAGTGCAGTTATACCTTGAAGAAGCCAACTTGTTAACGGAACTGGAGCAGCTTGGTTTTGGTATTGTCGGTTTTGCCTGTACCACCTGTAACGGCATGAGTGGCGCACTTGACCCGGCAATTCAAAAAGAAGTGATTGAGCGGGATCTCTACGCCACAGCGGTGCTATCGGGCAACCGTAACTTTGATGGGCGCATTCATCCATACGCCAAGCAAGCCTTTTTGGCCTCGCCGCCTTTGGTGGTTGCTTACGCCATTGCCGGCACCATTCGTTTTGATATTGAACAAGACGCCCTGGGCACCGATCAAGATGGAAACGAAATCATCCTTAAAGACATCTGGCCAAGCGACGAAGAAATCGACCAGGTCGTGGCCAGTTGCGTGAAACCCGAGCAGTTTAAAAAGGTTTACGAGCCGATGTTTGATCTGACCGTAGACTACGGTGAGGACAATGATCCGCTGTATGACTGGCGACCACAAAGCACCTATATCCGCCGCCCTCCCTATTGGGAAGGGGCGCTAGCTGGCGAACGCACGATGAAAGGCATGCGCCCACTAGCAGTATTGGGCGACAATATCACCACTGATCATTTGTCTCCCTCGAATGCCATCATGTTAGACAGTGCTGCCGGAGCTTATTTACATCTTATGGGTTTGCCGGAAGAAGACTTTAATTCTTATGCCACCCATCGGGGCGACCATCTAACCGCACAACGGGCGACTTTTGCTAATCCCAAGTTATTGAATGAAATGGTCAGGGAAAACGGCCAGATAAAACAAGGTTCCTTGGCCCGTATCGAGCCAGAAGGCAAAGTCAGTCGCATGTGGGAAGCGATTGAAACCTATATGCAGCGCAAGCAGCCTTTGATTATTGTGGCAGGTGCGGATTATGGGCAAGGCTCTTCCCGTGATTGGGCGGCCAAAGGACCGCGTTTAGCTGGGGTCGAAGTGATATTGGCTGAAGGGTTTGAACGCATTCATCGTACTAATCTGGTTGGCATGGGCGTATTGCCCCTCGAATTTAGCAAGGGCGAAAATCGTCACACTTATAAAATTGACGGTAGCGAAACGTTTGATGTTGTTGGCGAGCGAATGCCCGGTGCTGTTATGCAGATAGTCATCACTCGTGCAAATGGAGAGCAAGTTACTATTGAGGTCAAATGCCGATTGGATACCGCAGAAGAGCTTTCCATCTACGAAGCGGGTGGGGTATTACAACGCTTTGCCCAGAATTTTCTTGAATCCTCAGGCGCGGCATAAATGTTAAGACTATTTATCATTATGACAAATAGTCTGCTCGTTCTCTGCAAAGAAAGCGATTGAAACTAAGGTGGAATGTTATGGCCTACGCGCCACAAATTAAAATCCCCGCCACGTATATGCGCGGTGGCACCAGTAAGGGTGTTTTCTTTAAAGTAGAAGATTTGCCTATCAGGGCACAAACGGCGGGCGCTGCGAGAGATGCTTTATTGTTACGCGTAACAGGAAGTCCTGATCCCTACGGTAAGCAGATTGATGGAATGGGCGCTGCAACCTCCAGTACCAGTAAGACAGTTATTTTATCTAAGAGTACTCAAGCAGATCACGATGTGGACTACCTTTTTGGGCAAGTGTCCATCGACAAACCCTTTGTTGATTGGAGCGGAAACTGCGGAAACCTATCCGCTGCAGTAGGCTCATTTGCTATTAGCAGCGGTTTAGTTGAGCAGGAGCGAATTCCGCAAAACGGCATCGCCATAGTGCGCATTTGGCAGGCCAATATTGCTAAAATCATTATCGCTCATGTGCCCATTATCAATGGTGAAGTGCAGGAAATCGGTGATTTTGAGCTAGATGGGGTGACCTTTCCCGCAGCAGAAGTACAACTGGAGTTCTTAGACCCGGCTGACGGAAAAGGGACTATGTTCCCTACTGGTCACTTGATAGACGAGTTGGAAGTGCCGGGAGTAGGGGCACTACGGGCTACGATGATCAACTCAGGTATTCCCACCATCTTCATAAATGCCCAAGACATTGCTTACACAGGCAAAGAATTACAAGATGCCATTAATGGTGATGACAAAGCCTTAGCCATGTTTGAGACTATTCGTGCCCATGGGGCAGTTAAGATGGGGCTGATTAAGCATGTCGATGAAGCGGCGCAGCGCCAACATACACCTAAGGTCGCATTTGTATCCCCGCCGGCTGCTTATTCCTCGTCGAGCGGTAAAACAATCCCCGCAACAGACATTGATCTAAACGTTCGTGCTTTGTCCATGGGGAAATTGCACCATGCAATGATGGGTACCGCCGCCGTAGCAATAGGCACTGCAGCGGCAATCCCGGGAACTCTGGTCAATCTGGCAGCCGGTGGAGGAGAGCGTGAGTCAGTGACCTTCGGGCATCCATCCGGCACGCTAAAGGTGGGTGCACAAGCGACGAAAAATAACGGCGAATGGACAGTGTCTAAAGCCATAATGAGTCGAAGTGCAAGAGTGTTAATGGAAGGTTGGGTTAGAGTGCCTGGTGATGCTTTTTAGGCGTTACCGGTGGAAGTTAAGTCGTTAACGTGCTTAATGTCCTTGTTATTCCCTTGTCTTGGTTCATTCTAAAAGAGCTAGTTATTACCCCACCTTGAGATGGCGGTTCACTTGATAGTAATTGGCTAGGGCTTCTTGATTATTAGTAGGATATTCAGGTAGCTACGCGCCTGCTTAGGTCAATTTATAGGAGAAGTATAGGTGTATAAGGAAGAGCTATACCAATCGCCATCCCAAGGGAATTAGCGAGTACGACTTACTTAGAATATTGCAACAAGCCGCCTATGAGCTATTTGATAGAAATGCACTGAGCCTCTCTGCGGATTTTTCAGACCCACTTTGTATTGTTTAATGCCTTGTGTTTATTGTGGGATAGTTGGCTGCTTGAGCAGTTCATGTGCCTCGAGATGGTGTTGACCCGGATCCGTGTTTTGCCCTATCAAAGTGGTCTGGCCGGGTTGGCAAAGATCGATACTTTAAGGAAATATTATCTTGATTGGAGTAATTTCAGTGAAACCGATAACGATGATGTACAAGCTTTGATTGATAATTTTTGGCTGCAGATCCAGGGGCTATTGGTAAAAACAGCAATCCAAACGGCCAAAGTTGCCAAGGCTTATGAAACGCTACTGTTGCCACTTGATACTGATTTCAAGCAAGTCAAAGGTCAGCATGGTAAATTATTGCACCTAACTCATCCGAATAAGGGCGGCGATAAGGCACAAACACAGAAGATTGAGCATTCATATCGCATACTTAAATCAGTAAACAGGTAAATACTCATTATCACTTTCTCATTGGTAGTTGGATAAACTGAAACCAACAGTCTTTATCGAACAGTCATATTTGCTGGCCGCTCAGACAGCAAGTCATTTTTAGCTAAGTCAAACGCAATTGATATCGTATTTGCTCGGCAATCCGTATCACGCTGTTGCGACCCTCTTCGATTAGTTCCTCAGCTCGGTAAAACTCCATCATGCTAAAGGCCTGCAGTTGGGGTTCAATCAAAATATCCGGCGGTTCACCGGCTAATCTGGATCGGGTGACTCTAGCTTGTAATATATCCAATGAACTGGACATAACCCCAATCATGCTTGGGGCATTAGACTTTTTAGTGGCCGGATTAGCTGAGGTAGATTCTACTAAGATCTCGCTCTCTTCAGACTTAGCAACTTTATCTATCACGCTTTCGTCTTCAGCTCCGTTATCTTTAGAATCATCCCTTTTAAACCATTGCTGGATTTGCGCCTGGCTCTTGCTGAAAAAGTCGCTAGTCTTCTGTTGGTTTTTCTCATGTACTTGCTGATTTACTTCTGCAGTCTGTGGGCGAAAATCAGCATTGAGGCTAACAGCAATAACAATATCGGCTCCCAAATGTCGACAAAGATTAACCGGAACAGGGTTGACGATACCACCATCCACTAACCAGCGGTCATTGTGGTATACGGGTGGAAACAAGCCTGGGATAGCGCAGGAAGAGCGCACTGCATCGAGGATCGTGCCATGATAAAAATTAACCTCCCTTCCACTGTATAAGTCGGTAGCGGCTATGCCCAAGGGTTTATGTAGTTGCTCGAAAGTTTTAAAGCTAAAGTTATCCTGAAGAGCTTGAAATACTTTTTGGCCACTGACTAAACCACCTCGATGCAAACCCACGCCCATCAGAGTCAATACCTGCCATTCTGTTAGACTGTTTACCCATTCTGCCAAGGAAGCCAATTTTCCGCTACCATATGCGGCTCCTACATAAGAGCCTATTGAACAGCCGGCGATGATATCAATCTCCACCCCCAGCTCTTCTAAGGTCTGAATAACGCCGATGTGTGCCCATCCTCTTGAAGCGCCGCTTCCCAGCGCTAGTCCTATTTTCATTTTTTTGATTATTCCTGTACTAAAGATTTTTCGTAAGTATGCCGCCTAGACTCAAGTCACCTCAAGATGCCGGTTCAGAGCTTAGGCAGGAATTCAGGGCAAGGCACAACATTTAGGGAATGGCATCCCCTTTTCAAATATTGTAACGCGGCACTGGGTTTCATTTCCACAACGCAGTTGCCCCAACTACTGCGTTAAAGGTATTGGACATAGGCCCATAATGGCGTTGAACTATGCCGCAACACCTTTGCCTTGTATTTGACGATTTGAATTCCCGCGGAACTCTGCATCTTGAGGTCACTTGGGTATAGACCGCACTCAGTCATTTATATTGGTCACGTGGGCTTAAAATTCAACTGTTCAATGAATACAACGACGATGCTGTATTTTCAAGACGAGCATAGGTTCTAAAGTTTTTACTGGAGTATTCCCTTGCTAGCAGTCAGAAAAACGATACCCTAAAGCTCTCAGAAAATTAAAAAAATTAATATGCAACTAGCGATAAAAATATCCGATTTGTCTTTTACCTGGCCGGGAAAAGATGGCTTTCGACTCAGCATCGATAATTGGCAAGTACAGGCGGGGAAAAAGGTCTTCCTTTATGGCCCTTCAGGCAGCGGCAAGTCGACTCTACTTAATCTGTTAAGCGGTGGTATTCAAGCTCAATCGGGCAGTTTAGAAGTATTGACTGAGGAACTGACAAGCTTGTCGGCTCGGCAACGAGACCGTTTTCGTGCAAAGCATATTGGAATGATTTTTCAGCAATTTAATTTATTACCCTATTTAAGCGCTGAACAAAATATCCAGCTAACACATATGTTTAATGGCAAAAAAAATCAGCTAGACAGCGATTACGCTAAGCATTTGTATGAGCAGTTATCCTTATCTGACAAATTGTTGCAGCAAAAAGCCAGCACCCTAAGTGTGGGGCAACAGCAGAGAATTGCAGTGGCACGGGCACTTATCTCTCGGCCGGAACTGATCATTGCCGACGAGCCCACATCGGCCCTGGACACCGAGCTACGGGACAGTTTTGTCAATTTATTATTAATAAATGCGACTGACAGTACGGTGATTTTTGTCAGTCATGACCGCAGTCTTGACCCTTTATTTGACCAGCGATTTGATATTACTTCACTGCAAGCGGGTATGGAGGTGAAAGATGCTGATTAAACTTACGGTTGCTAGTTTGCTGTCACGTAAAATCATGGCGATGTTGACGGTGATTTCCATTGCAGTCAGCCTGTTTGTATTGTTGGGGGTCGATCATCTGAAAAGCGAATTAAGAGGCAATTTTTCCAGAACGGTCTCTGGGGTCGATTTGATCGTAGGCGCGCGCACCAGCCAGCTGAATTTACTGCTTTTTTCGGTATTTAGAATGGGGGAGCCCAGTAATAACCTTAGCTGGCAAAGTTACCAGAAAATTGCCGATGAAAAAGGGGTGTCCTGGGCGGTACCTATTTCATTGGGCGATTCTCACCAGGGGTATGGGGTAATAGGAACCACCCCAGACTATTTCACGCATTTTAAATATGCTAATAAACAGCCTCTGGTGTTTGAACAAGGCCGCGCCTTCACTCACTTATTTGAGGTGGTGTTGGGGGCCGATGTAGCAAAGCAACTTAGGTATAAGTTGGGGGATGAAGTGCATCTCTCTCACGGCACCGGCAAGCATAGTTTTAGTCACCACAAGCACCATCCTTTCATTATAAGCGGAATATTGAACCTTACGGGGACGCCTATCGATCAAGGCGTGCATATTCCCATTGCCGCGGTGGACGTTATTCACCAAAATCAAGCGCTTGAGAATTTACCCCTTGAAGAGCAAAGACTTGTCTCGGACAAACGAGGGGCGCTGAGTGCATTTTTGCTCGGAGTGCCGAATAAAATCAGTCTTTTGAGTTTACAGCGCAAAATTAATCAAAATACAGACGAGGCCTTATCCGCTATCTTACCTAGTGTCGCGTTGATGGAATTGTGGAAAATCATGGGCACAGTAGAAACCAGCTTAAGTTTGGTGTCGGCCTTGGTTTTATTTTCCGCCTTGTTGGGGATGACTACCATGTTGTTAGCCTCAATGCGGGAGCGGGAAAGGGAAATATCCGTATTGAGAGCTCTTGGTGCCAGAGCTGGGGTGATCATATGGCTGGTAGTTTCCGAAGCCTTTTTGCTGACTCTTGCGGCGTGTGCGCTAGGCTATTTAAGCCTTAGTCTGGCATTGCTCTTTAGTCAGTCTTTATTACAGCAAGAATACGGCCTGTACATTAGTAGCTTGCCACTGAGTCCACATACGGTCTGGTACTTTTTGCTGGCGCTGGGCATGGCGGTCATCTTGGCGTTTATTCCAGCATTTTTGGCCTATCGTCGCTCGCTCGTCAGCGGACTAGCACTTAACCGGTGATACGAAGCCCGCCGGTTTCAGGGCCAATACGTCGCAATCCAGCTTATCAATAACGTGCTCTGCGGTATTGCCAATCAATGCTGCGGAAATTCCCTGCCTGCCAACAGTACCAATCACCACTAGTTCTGCATCCATTTCTTTGGCCATTTGGGGAATGACATCCTCTGGCAGTCCTTCACAGACATGGCACTGAGATGCTTCTACATGGTGTCGCGTTGAATGGCTTTGCATTTCAATTTGATGATGGGCTTTCACAGAATCGTTATAAATAGTCGGATCAAACTCAGGGATTTCGATAACAATGTTTTCTGGTGTTCCCGGATAGGAGTTGACTAAATGAACTTTAGAATGCAGTAGTTTGGCAAAATATTTAGCATTTTGGGTAATATTCTCGTTTAGTGATTTATGTTCCTCAACATCAACGCCAAGATTGACGGCCGCCAGTATCTGACCATTTTGCGGCCAATCATGCTCTTTGACCAGTAATACTGGCACCGGAGCCTTACGCATAATGTGCCAATCGGTAGGGGTAAAGATAACGGATTTTAGACTGTCGTGCTGCTTGGTGCCCTTAACAATTAAGTCGTAAATATTGTCAATGACTTCATAAATAATGCTCTCGTAAGGGCGGTTGTGCCACACGACTTTAATATCAATGGAAATAGTCTTGTCGGAAATTTGCTTTTCGATCAAGTCGTCTAGCCACTCGGTTCTATCGTCAATTACCGCCTGACGCATTGTTTCTCTTTCATCCATGGATAGCATGGTGGTCATTTCGTAGGAAAAGTCATATATGCTGAGAAAGGCAGTGACACTTGCCCCAGTAATGTTGGCGATTTCAACCGAACGCCTTATTGACTTTTGTTGCTCATCATCAGGTTCAATTACCGCTAGAATTTTTTGATAGTTCACAAGCGATCCTCCACGACTTAATGTCTTACTCTAGTGTATGAAAATATAACAAAGTTCGCCAAGTGACAATTAAGCCTCTAACTTAAATTTGACTAATTATGCCCCGAATCGAGCGCTAATACGTGGTGATTATTTAACTTGTGATCACTATTTTAGCTTGCCGTGGCGGCTTGAAAGACAATATAGCCTGAAAAAGCCATTAAACTGACCGCCATGATCTTTTTTGTCAAAGGGTGGCCGAGCCATTGTTTGATACTTTCTACGCTAGCTGCCATGGCAAACATGGCGGGCAGGGTGCCCAGACCAAAGCACAGCATTATGGCCGCTCCATTTATGGCTGAGCCACTGGCGAGGCTCCAGGTGAGAGTGGAATAGATTAAACCACAGGGCAGCCATCCCCAAATCACCCCATAAGGTATCGCATGCAGGGGAGTAGGAAAGGGCAGAAAACGCTTTGACCAGGGGCTAATATGTCGCCAGAGCTTGCCGCCCCACTTTTCTAGTTGGCTAAGCCCACGCCACCACTGGCCAATATACAGGGCCAGCATGAAGAGAAATATTGCACTGACAAATTGTAGGATAACAATACCCTGATTGACTTCTTGAGCAAAAAGCTGCCCCATCATTCCCGTTAGAGCGCCTGCCATTGTGTAGCTTAAGATCCGGCCAATGTTATAAGCGAACACATAAGGCCATTGCGGCGCGCCTTTGGGCACAACAAAGGTAAAAGCGCTGACAATACCGCCGCACATGCCCAGACAATGAACACTGCCGGCAATACCAATCAAAAAGGCAGAGAAGAGACTGAGCTCATTCATCAGTTGGAGGGGTCTTATCTGCCTGAGAGGGAGGCTTAGGGGCGATGTCATCGTCAAACAATATACTGTGCCCATGCCGTTCAAGATCTTCAAACTGGTCAGATTTAACCGCCCAGAAGAAAATACCTATGGCCAACAAAACCAATAAAATTACAATGGGAATCAATATATAGATGATACTCACGGGTCGAAGGTCCTCTTGGTCTATGTCAATCCAAATACCTTAATTAAGCTCATTTTAGCAATCTTACCGAGTTTGCCACCACGATAAGCGAGCTTAGCGACATGCCAACTACAGCCATCCAGGGACTTAGTAGGCCACTTATTGCCAAAGGTAAAACTAGCACATTATAAGCAAGTGCCCAGGCGATGTTCTGTTTTATTTTTAACTTGCAACGTTTAGCAACGCTAAACAGATCTTCTAGTTTCGCGAGTGAATTGTTCAGTAAAATAATATCCGCCGAGGTTTTGGCAAGATCAGAGCCTGCTCCCATGGCGATAGCGATATCCGCTTGGGCCATCACCGGTCCATCGTTTATGCCATCGCCCAGCATCAGCACTGTATGTCCTTGTTGCTGTTTGGACCTGAGAACTTGTAGTTTGTCGTAAGGGCTTTGCTGGGCGTAGTAGTGGGGGATATTCAATTGCCGAGCTAACTCCTCAACTATCGACTGATTATCGCCGCTCACTAAGCTCAGCTCTTTATCCCGAAACTGACTCAGCATGCTCAACACATGCGGTCTAAGTGTATCCTGCAGAACAAAACCTGCTATCAGCTTGTTATCTTGTTGCAAAAAGACATTACAGCTGGACACGTACTCAGGAATATCCCCATCGATAAACTGTGCTGAACCCATTTTGAAACGTTTGTTGTCAATCTGACCTTCTATCCCAGCGCCCATGGTGCTGGAAAAACTCTCAACGGCATAGCAAGACAAGTCGGTGTTAAAGGCTTTACTGATGGGATGATTGCAGTAACGTTCTAAACTCGCGGCATAGCGCATTATCTGACTATCTGTTTGACCGCTTAAATTGACCATACGGCTGATAACAAATTTGCCCTCTGTGAGGGTGCCGGTTTTATCCAGCATAATATGATCGATCAGATTTAACTGCTCCAATGCATCAGACCGGCGCAACAATATGCCATTCTTATTCAACTTAGCCATGGCGCAGCTTAGCGCAGTAGGCGTTGCCAGGCCCAACGCACACGGGCAAGTGGCAATAAGTACCGATATACTGATCCAAAACGCCTGTTCGTTTCCGAGCGCCGTCCAGATGATATAAGAGCCCAGGGCTATCAGTAGTACGGCACTGACAAAATACTGTGAGAACTGGTCGGCCATCATGGCGATGCGAGGCTTGTCGGCCATTGCCTGAGCCTGCATACGTGCAATTTGATTGAGTAGGGAATGTTTTAGGCTGGCTGTGACTTGCAGAGTTAGTATTCCTAATTGGTTTACCGTACCCCCACTTACATTATCCCCAATATTCTTAGTAACCGGTGCAAACTCACCGGTCAGCATGGACTCATCGACTTGACTTTTCCCTTCTATGATTAAGCCGTCAACGGGAATAGTTTCTCCCGCCTTGACTAGAATGACTTGCTCCGGAGATAAGTTTTTGGCTAGAACTGGACTAAGCTGCGCATCTTCAAGCAGGTTTGCGGTGAGAGGCATATAACGCAACATATTGGCAGACGTCTGCGCAGCTTTATAACGGGCGCTATGCTCAAGGTAACGGCTGAGTAATAACAGAAATACAAACATGCAAAGTGACTCAAAATAAGTTTGGCCTTGCTGTTGAACCGTTGCCCAAATCCCAGATAAATAGGTTGCCAACAAAGCAATCGAGATGGGGACATCCATGTTGACCATTCTTACTTTTAGCGCATTCAAGGCGCTGGCGTAAAATCCTCCTGCAGAATAAAGAAGCACCGGTGTACTTAAGCATAAACTGACCCAGTTAAAATAACTCAGGCTTTGTCGGTCGATATCGTCAAACCAATCGAAATAAACTCCGAAGGTAAGCATCATAACTTGCATGGTCATCAGCCCGGCCAATCCTAAACGCTTGAGATAGCGTTTATGCTCGGCCTGAAATATCGCCTCATGTTTATCAGCTTGAAAAGGGCTGGCATGATAGCCAATATCTTCAATCCGTCTAAGGATCTCGCTCAGACTGATGTTAGCCGGTGACCAGCTAACAAAGGCCCGCTTTGCTGCGACGTTTACTCCGACCTGAACAACCCCAGGTATTTTTGCCAGTTGTTTCTCAATCAACCAACCACAGGCTGCACATACTATTCCACCAATGGTGAGTTGAATTTGACTGGTATCATTTTGTGTGACCACAAATTCTTTTTGGATACTTTCTTCATCATATAAGGACAGGCTCAGTAAGGTGCTTTTCAGGTTCTCATCTGGCTTGGCCCCAAGTTCGGTGCGAAAACGATAATAATCTTCCAGACCATTGGCGACTATTGCTTGGGCGACAGCTTGGCAACCAGGGCAACACATCAATCGCTGTTGCTCCAGCACCACTGCGCGATAGTGCTCAGCCTGATCTGCGGGCAAGCCACAGTGATAGCAGCTTAAGATCATTAGGGATTAAAGGTAATGGATTGCTGTTGGGGCAGGGTGATGGCTTGCAATATTTTCCATTGTTTGTCGTAGGGTTCCAGGGACACTTGCCATTTACCTATCAGCGCCTTTTCCAGTGGTGCCCGATAGACACCCGAGGCATCTCTGGTTAAGGTTAATAGTTGATCTTTGTGTTTCTGAGTTACGTGATAAAAATTTAACGCTAGGGCGGCTCCAGACTCAACTTGTCCTTGCGTAATAACTAACTGTAGACCTTGTGGCTCAACCGTTAATTGGGTCTTTAATCCTAAGGCTTTAGCACGTTTAATTTTTTCCAGGCTAAAGTTAATCGCCTTACCCTGTTTGTAATAATCATCCTTGACCAAACTATCTTCGCTGTTGAGGGCGAGCCTGAGTAAATTAATGCTCAAAACCATAGAAGCCAATGGAATGCCTATTAAAAACCAGGGCCAGAATTGCTGATACCAGGGTTTGTTTGGAGTGGGGTGCATAGCTACCTTTCAATGAAATACGATATAGTCTAATTGGATTAAATTCTCAGGAACGAGACTAACAATCCGGCCTTGCCTCAATTCCTTTGTAATCCCGAACAATCTAGTCTTGTGGAGAGACTAGATACCCAAATTACTTGAAATATACACCTTCAAATGGTTTGGGCATTAATAAACTGCGTGCTATTTATCCTGAGAAAAACTGTATACATAGGCAGCCAGTAAGTGAACTTTCTTCTCGCCCAGCGTATCTTTAAACGCCGGCATAACACCATTGCGACCATAGTTCAGGGTTTCCGTAACCGAACGTTCGCTGGCCCCATATAACCAGATATTGTCAGTTAAATTAGGTGCCCCCAATGCTTGGTTGCCTTTGCCATCAATGCCGTGACAGGCAGCACAAGCGGCAAAACGGACTTTACCCTTGGCTGCCAACTCCACGTTCACCTTACGTCCACTTAAGCTCAAGGTATAGGCGACTACCTCTTCAATACCTTGCTGGCCAAATGCATCCAACCAGCCTGGCATCATTCCCTGTCTACCTATGATCAGCGATTCAGTTATTTTTTCTGGTGAGCCGCCGTATAACCAATCATGATCGGTTAAATTAGGAAAGCCTCTTTGGCCTCTGGCATCTGAGCCATGACACTGTGAGCAATTTTGGCTAAACAAACGTTGACCAATTTTTAAAGCTTCCGGATCCCTTGCCAGCTCTTCGATAGGCTGTTTAGCATAGGCATCAAAGATAGGCGCAAAACGCTCGTTGGCGAATTCGATTTCACGATCATATTGGCTGATTTTACCGTCTGCTTTAGCCTGCAGCACCGCAGCTTTGGACTCAGCCAGAGAGCGAATATTCTGATTAGAACTTTGCCAGTTTAATAAGCCATTAAAGTTGCCTAGACCAGGGTAAAGTAATAAATATAAAAAACCCCAGACAATACAAATGTAGAACAGGATCGTCCACCAACGTGGGAGCTGGTTATTGAGCTCGTAAATGCCATCAAAATCGTGATGCATACTTTCACCTTCATCGACCCCTGTTTTATTGGCCAGACACCAACGCAATAGTAGGTAACATCCAATGATCGACCCCAAGGTGATCACTGTTATCCAGATACTCCAAAAGCTACTCATTTATCTCAGACTCCCTCTTCTGCTGTTGTGGCTCGTCATCAAAAACGAGGTTTTGCGCCTCGTCAAAGCGAGTTTTTGCCTTTTTACTAAAGGCCCACAACACGATGCCAATAAAAAATACAAATACCACTAAGGTAAAAATAGTGCCTGTTATTGCGTAGTCCATGTTATTTCAACGCCGTTCCAAGAGATTGTAAATAGGCGATAAGCGCCTCCATTTCAGTTTTACCTTTCACTGCTTGCTCTGCTCCGGCAATATCTTCGTCCGTGTAGGGCACGCCGAAATCCCGGAAAATTTGTAACTTTTTAGCGGTCAATTCCCCTGTAAGGGTATTTTCTTCCAACCAGGGAAAGCCCGGCATATTGGACTCGGGCACCACATCACGGGCGTTAATTAGGTGGACTCTATGCCACTCGTCACTGTATCGACCTCCGACCCGCGCTAAATCTGGCCCGGTACGTTTAGACCCCCATAAAAACGGATGCTCCCAGACCGACTCGCCTGCGACGGAGTAATGACCATAACGTTCGGTTTCAGAACGAAATGGCCGTATCATTTGACTGTGGCAGCCAACGCAGCCTTCGCGAATGTAGATATCTCGACCTTCCATTTGCAGGGCGGTATACGGTTCTAAGCCATCTACCGGTTGCATGGTTTGCTGTTGATACATCAGGGGAGTGATTTCGACCATGGCGCCAAAACTGATAGCGACCAATATTAAGATGGCCATTAGGCCAACGTTTTTTTCAATTAGCTCATGTGCATTTTTCATCTAATAGTCCCTTACGCTGGCTGGGCTTGAGGATCCGCGAGGAAGTCCTGAGCCGGTGTTCTAATAGTTTTATAAACGTTATAGGCCATAATAAACATGCCGACAACTACGAACAAACCACCAATAAAGCGCACCAAATAGAAGGGTTTCGAGGCCTCTAAAGATTCCACAAAGCTATAGGTTAGGGTGCCATCAGCATTAATTGCACGCCACATTAAGCCTTGCAACACGCCTGACATCCACATGGCGACGATGTACAACACCACTCCTATGGTTGCCAACCAAAAATGCACGTTAATCAGATAGATACTGTGCATCCGCGGTTTATCAAACAGCACCGGAATAAGATGATAAATAGAGCCGATGGAGACCATTGCAACCCAGCCCAGGGCACCTGAATGCACATGGCCAATCGTCCAATCTGTATAGTGAGACAAAGCATTTACGGTCTTTATCGCCATCATCGGACCTTCGAAAGTCGACATGCCATAAAAAGAAAGAGAAACCACCAGAAAGCGCAAAATAGGATCGGAGCGCAACTTATGCCATGCGCCAGAAAGAGTCATTATACCGTTGATCATGCCACCCCAGGATGGCACAAATAAGATAATGGACATCACCATACCGACGGATTGCGTCCAATCGGGCAGGGCAGTGTAATGCAAGTGGTGAGGGCCGGCCCAAATATAGAGGGAAATCAGCGCCCAGAAATGCACCACAGATAGGCGATATGAATACACCGGACGGCCTGCTTGTTTTGGTACAAAGTAATACATCATGCCCAAAAAGCCCGCAGTCAGGAAAAAGCCTACGGCGTTATGGCCATACCACCACTGCATCATGGCGTCTACGGCCCCCCCGTAGATGGAGTAAGACTTTGTTAAAGATACTGGGATGGCCATACTGTTAGCAATGTGTAGCACTGCAACGGTAATGATAAAGGCACCAAAGAACCAATTAGCCACATAGATATGTGACACCTTACGGATAACCATTGTTGCGAAAAAGTTAATTAGATACGACAGCCATACCAGGGTAATCAAAATGTCGATTGGCCATTCTAATTCAGCATATTCCTTGCTGCTTGTATAACCAAGAGGCAAGGTAATAGCCGCCAACACAATAACAAGTTGCCATCCCCAGAACATGAATGATGCCAGCTTGTCACTAAATAAACGTACCTGAGAGGTACGCTGCACCACATATAATGAAGTAGCAAACAAGGCACTGCCACCGAAGGCAAAAATAACCGCATTGGTATGCAGAGGACGTAATCTAGAGAAGGTTAACCAGGGCGTATCAAAATTTAATGCTGGCCAATATAACTGAGCGGCGATTAATACACCTACCAACATGCCTACTATGCCCCACACCACAGTCATAACTGCGAATTGTCTAACTACTTTATAGTTATATTCGGGATGTACTTGAATCGCTTCACTCATTTGCTCGATCTTCCACGCTAATCAGGGTAGTTGCTTATAGTTCTTAACAAACCATATATATAAAATTTACATTTGCCAGAAAAGTTACTAAATGACTGATTAATCGGTCTAATATGACTTTTAGGGCATAGGAATAATAATGCTAAATTAGCAAAAAAGATACGGAGAAACGGCCTTGCTAGTTCACTTTAATTAACCCAAACTTGACCTATGTCTAGTTTATCAGTGCTTTAGCTTTGAAATTTTCAATAATCCGTCGATTTGTGCTACCCCTTAGTATTTTGCTGCTGGGTATTTTTGTTTATGTACTTAATTCACCGGCGAGCAAAAGCTATCAGGATGTGCAATGCCAAATTGAGGGAAGGGATGCCTGTACAATTCAACAGCATGGTGAAGGTTTTGTTGTGGCGTTTTCCCGTATACCTGAAGTTGAAGAAGAGATTACTTTAAAGCTGACTTATCCCGATTCTTATGAGTTAAGGGAAGCCTGGGTGCAAGGTATCAATATGTATATGGGGCGAAGTGCGGTCCTACTTGATTCCAGTCAAAAACAAGATGGTCAAATTAATAGTAAAGCAATGCTGTTTCTTGGTGCCTGCAGTGAAAAAAACATGAAATGGCAGCTCGTAACCCTTTTTGTCGAGACCGCATCTGGCCAGGAGCTTAAACTTTTTTATAATTTTGATACCCAGCGAATATAAAGGCTACTTTGCATTACCCTTATATCCACTATATCCACTATATCCGTTATAAAAGTAGCTAAACTACATTTGAGATTGTAAGTAATTGGGCAAACCCAGACGGCTGATCAGGCCCAGTTGTTGTTCTAACCAGTAGGCATGATCCATTTCTGTGTCATCTAACAATATCAGCAGCATATCCCGGGATACATAGTCTTGTTCCACTTCGCACAGAGCAATAACTTCTTTGAGCAATGCCCCTACTGCTTGCTCTACCCGTAAATCACTTTCCAACATTGACGGTACGTCATGTCCAATACTTAAGCCATCCCGATTGATCAGGTTGGGCCTGCCTTCCAGAAACAACATGCGCTCAATAAGTTTGGTGGCGTGGCCTTTTTCATCATCAAATTCATGGGCAATGCGTTCATATAATTTATTCAATCCCCAATCCTGATACATTTGTGAGTGAATAAAATACTGATCCATCGCCGCAAGTTCATAGGCGAGTAGGGCGTTTAGCCCATCAATAATTACTTGTTTGCCTTTCATTGTTACTCTCCCGCTGTTACTTGCGTCTGCAAGTAGTTTTCTAGGCCCAAAGCACTTATCTGATATTGTTGAGTTTCTAACCAATCAATATAGTCTTCTTCATATTCAAGAATATCTTCAAGTAGTTCCCGAGACACATAATCCTGCATTTGTTCACACAGCTTTATGCCCTTTTTGAGTAAAGGAAGCTGTTGTAATTCAAAATCCATATCACAGGCCAGCATCTCAACTGTTTCCTCACCGATATATAATTTACCGAGCATTTGCAGATTCGGTAAACCCTCTAAAAACAAAATACGCTCTATCAACGCATCTGCCTGTTTCATATCTTTTATGGATTTCTTATAGGAATGTTCGTCTAAGCCATTCAGCCCCCAATTCTTGTACATACGGGCATGCAAAAAAAACTGATTGATCGAGGTCAGTTCACTGGTTAGAACCTCGTTAAGCAAGCTTAAGATCTGCTTGTCACCTTTCATTATAATTAACCTTAATTCTTGTTAGTTGAATCTGAATTAGTACTTCATGTATTAATTCTATTGTCGCAGCACACTTAAGTAGCGTAGCTGCAAGTTTATGATTTTGGCTTGTCTATCTTTACATTACGGAGCCAATCTCCGTTAATTCATCCGGCGCTTTTAAATAAACCAGAATAACTTTAGCTAGCCTGTGCAGCCGGTCAGAAACAAAGGCCCAGGGAGTGAAGTCGCTCCAAACGGTTTTGTATGCTTATGTGAGCTTCCATTGTCCAGCTGCCAATAGCTGAGGTATCTGCCCAATATCAATAGAGCCAGAAGTATAAATGTTTTATTTAAAAAATCAAAAAAACCTTATTTATCAATCAGATAATTAATGCGAATGATTGGCATTGAGAATCAGAGCTAAGCCCTGTCTTCATTGGTTTTTGAGTCCAATAAGCGCAGGCTTTCTTCAGCAAAACCCACTCCTGCTTCGGTGAAAAAGTTAAATACTTTATCCGTTCCAGTACCAAGTAAGGCTTGCACTTCATCCTCATAACGAGCAATGGCGGCAATTTTCCCTTGATAGTTGGCATGTCTTAACTGCTCCGAGACATGACCGATATCTTCAATTGAAGGCAAAGCGAGTAAGACTAGTTGTACTGAGCTTAAATCCAGGTTTTCCCATAGGTCGGCATCTTCACCGTCACCGAGCATTACCTGCATGCCCAACTGGGCTTGCTTTTTTACTCGATAGGGATCTGCATCCATTCCCCATACTTCAGCTTTTACAATGTTGTGCAAAGCAGTGTAAGCGCCTTTTCCGACTCGCCCCATGCCTACCACCAGTATCCGCGCGTTATGGGGTTGCAGGTAAGTATCTTCTACTAAACGATGATTTCGCTCAAAGAAACTGAGTTTTTCTTTCCACCGTTGATAATCGTTATGAGCCGAAGCATACAACAGACTGGTAGCGATGAATGAGAACGAAAGGGCCAGGGCAATAATGATCAACCATTCTTTTTCAAGCCAGTTTAAACCTACCGCTAAAGCCACGATGATTAAACCAAACTCGCTGAAGTTACTGAGTACTAAACTGCCAAGATAAGCCGTTCTGGTTCTTAAACGCAGGAGGGTCATAGTAGTAAAAAACAACATAAATTTAACAGGTAGCAGCAAACACAGGGCCAAGGCGGTAAGTAACATGGAAAAATCGGGCAGGGCAGTCAAACCGACGGTTAGAAAGAAGCCAATTAAGAAAATATCTTTGAAACCCATTAGTGACTTGGCTAGCTCGTTTGCTTTTGCATGATTAGCCAGTAACATTCCGGCCACTAAAGCCCCTAAATCGCCCTTGATACCCAACAAATCGAATAATTGATACCCGCCAAGGGCGAGCAAAAAACCGGTAAGCGGCAGTAATTCTCCATGCCCAGACAAATTTAACAATCGTGTGAGCCAGGGCCCCAAAAAAGGAAGTAACAGCAGGGCCAATGCATAAATCGAAGGGATTTTGCCCGTTGCCACAACGATAAAAAGGACAGCGATAATGTCCTGAATAACCAGTACCCCAATTGCTATCTTGCCATGACGGGTTTTCATTTCGCCACTATCTTCAAGAATTTTCACTATACAGACTGTGCTGCTAAAGCTTAGAGCAAAGGCTAATATTGCGCTGGTTTGCATGTCGAGTTGCAAGAAATGAGTAAGACCTAGCCAACTGGCGGCTAACAGAAAGACGGATAGTAGGGCTATCCATAAAATCATGTGAACACTGGCAGAAACCCCGACTTCTGGTTTAATTAAATCCCTAATATTAAGTTTAAGACCGATGGTAAAAAGCATCAAAGTGATGCCAATATCGGCTAAAGATTGCAGCTTGTCGTCCGGGCTAAATCCCATAAAATTCAGCACAAAACCAGCTAGCAAGAAGCCTATCAAGGGAGGAAAGCCAATTAACTTAACGCCGAGGCCACAAATAAAGGCAAATAATATCCAGATAAATTCCATTCAAATTCCAAGTGTATGAGGGGTCTAGCAATTCGAGTAATGATGACAACTACCCAAATTTAATCAAGCATAACAATAAATTAAGGCAAATAAGAC
>JAWUXW010000111.1:0-19425 GCA_034111125.1 Paraglaciecola sp. | reverse complement strand
GACGAAGTCTGCTATACTGGCTAATTGGCTAGTGCCTCAGTGCAAGTCAGCTATGATTGTATTTAATAAACACATAGTTAACGCATAGTGATTAATTTATTTTAAAAATTAAGTGTTTTTTTAACCAAATTCGAGAAGTGTAGGTATATGGTGCAAAGCAAGCAGTCGCAGATAAAACTCCTCATTGCTAAAGGTAAAGAACAAGGCTACTTAACCTTCGCGGAAGTCAATGACCACCTTCCCCAAGATATAGTCGATTCAGACCAAATCGAAGACATCATTCGCATGATAAATGACATGGGGATCAAGGTGTTCGAAAACGCCCCTGATTCTGATGAATTATTAATGCAAGAGTCGACTACCGATGAGGAAGTGGCTGAAGCCGCGGCTCAGGCATTGGCTACGGTAGAAAGTGAGATTGGCAGAACCACTGACCCAGTGCGCATGTATATGCGTGAAATGGGCACGGTAGAGTTGCTGACTCGCGAAGGCGAGATTGTAATCGCTAAACGCATTGAAGAAGGCATTAACCAGGTTCAAAGCTCAGTATCTGAGTACCCTGAGGCCATTACCCACCTCCTTGACCAGTGGGACATGTTCGAAGCCGAAGAAATTCGCTTAAGCGACATCATTGTAGGTTTTGTTGACCCCGATGCTCAAGATATTGCCCCTACGGCGACTCACGTTGGCTCAGATTTGTCGAAAGAAGAATTAGAAGACGAAGATGAGGAAGAAGTAGACACCGGACCAGATCCTGAAGAAGCCCGTGAAAAGTTCACTGCCTTACGTATACAGTACGAGAAAGTCCGTGATGTGATCGCAGCTAAGGGCCGCTCTCATAAAAATTCCCGGGTACAGATACATGAATTAAGTGAAATTTTTAAAGAGTTTCGCCTAATACCCAAGCAGTTCGATCGCATGGTTAAGAACATGCGCAGCATGATGAATCGCATTCGCTTGCAAGAACGGATCGTCATGAAGTACTGCGTAGTTATTGCCAAAATGCCGAAAAAAGAATTTATTAAAGTATTTTCTGGCAATGAAACCAGCACTGATTGGTTGTTCAAAATCCTAGCTTCTAATGCCCCCTATGCTGCTGAAATGAAAGTTCATCAGGAAGAGCTTGAACGCAGCATTGGCAAAATGAATGCCGTTGAAGTAGAAACCGGTTTAATTATTGCTGACATTAAAGACATCAATCGTCGCATGTCGATTGGCGAAGCAAAAGCTCGTCGTGCTAAAAAGGAAATGGTTGAAGCAAACTTACGCTTGGTTATCTCAATCGCCAAGAAATACACCAACCGTGGTTTACAGTTCCTGGATTTAATCCAGGAAGGTAACATCGGTCTGATGAAGGCGGTTGATAAATTTGAATATCGTCGTGGTTATAAGTTCTCAACTTATGCTACCTGGTGGATACGTCAGGCCATAACCCGTTCAATCGCCGATCAGGCTCGTACAATCCGTATTCCGGTGCATATGATCGAGACGATTAACAAGCTTAATCGTATCTCTCGTCAGATGCTTCAGGAAATGGGTCGTGAGCCTACACCTGAAGAGTTGTCAGAACGCATGTTGATGCCTGAAGACAAAGTTCGCAAAGTACTGAAAATCGCCAAAGAGCCCATCTCCATGGAAACTCCAATTGGTGATGATGAAGACTCTCATTTGGGTGACTTTATTGAAGATAGCACCATCGTGCAGCCTCTTGATTCGGCGACCGGTGGCAGCTTAAAAGATGCCACTCAGGAAGTACTTGCGGGTTTGACCGCTCGTGAAGCAAAAGTACTGAGAATGCGTTTTGGTATCGACATGAATACCGACCATACTTTGGAAGAAGTGGGTAAGCAGTTTGACGTGACACGTGAGCGTATTCGTCAGATTGAAGCTAAGGCATTGCGTAAATTACGTCATCCTAGTCGCTCGGAGCAGCTAAAGAGCTTCCTTAACGAGTAACGATAAACTAACTATGTAAAGCCTCAGCCACGCTGAGGCTTTTTTGTCTAAGGTAAATCTTACCTATTAATAAAAAATAACAGCCCGGCAAGTTAACACGTGAATGATACGCGATTAGTATTAGCTCTGGTTATGTATAGAGCACGAATTATGCTTTTGATGAAGTCCTTGTGGCTATTTAGTCAGTCTGTACATTTGATATTTTACAGGCAAAGTGACTAAAAAAGCAGAGACATTCAAGTTACTAGAAAATAGTTCTGTCACTGTATTAAACACCTTGAATGTACTGACCTTGTGCAACTGGTTGGCATTTATCCTGATGAGCTGAGTGCTAGTCCCATCTCAATTGAGCGCGTTACCCATCTTCCATGCTTGCTGAGCAAGCTTAGAAGTGGGCCAGGCTTTCCTTTCTAAGCAAGTTACAATTGGCTGATTGGTTTAAACATCTCACATATCGCACAATTAACCTATGTGCCTTCCCCCTTGGCATAGGGAATTTCTTTTTGCAGTGCTTCGACCTTATGTTTGAGAGCATTCGGTGAACCGGTGTTTCTGGCCAACCAGAAGTAGGCAGTAGGCACCACAAACAAGGTCATAAAGGCCGATAGCATCACACCGGAAAATATCACCATGCCGATCACGGTCCGGCTTTCTGAACCTGCTCCTGTCGCCAGTACCAGGGGCAAGGCACTAAACACGGTGGTAAAACCGGTCATCACGATAGGTCGCAATCGTTGAATGGAAGCTTTACGTAAGGCTTCCTCGAACTCCATACCTGCATCACGCAATTGATTGGCAAACTCGACTATCAAGATGCCATTTTTAGCCGCCAGGCCAATCAACATCACCAGCCCTATTTGGCTATAGATATTCAGCGACATTCCGGCAAAATAAAGACCAATGAATGCACCAAGCAATGCTAAAGGCACGGTTAGCATAATGACTAAGGGGTGTATCCAACTTTCAAATTGGGCAGCCAGTATTAAGTAAGTAATGGCCAGCGCAAGGGCAAAAATAAATAAGATGGAACTTCCTGACTCCTGAACTAACTGAGACTCACCTTTGTAGTCGATTGAAACTTCCGCGGGTAACTCGTTTCTGACAATTTCCCGCAGGAATTCGAGAGCTTCACCTACGGTATAACCTTCAGCCAGATTGGCACTGATGGTGATACTGCGCATGCGATTGTAGCGATTCAGGCGGGACGAGGTCGCGCCTTCTTGCACGCTAAGCAGATTATCTAGGGGAATGAGCACGTTACTTTTTGCTGAGCGAACGTAGATGTTTTCAATACTCTGTGGGCTACGATAATCTTCCTCCCAGCCTTTCATAATCACATCATATTCTTGTCCACGATCAAGATAGGTAGACACCCGTCTTTGTCCCAACATAGTTTCAAGTGTACGACCAATATCGCTAATGGATACCCCAAGATCGGCGGCTCGGTCCTTATCAATATTGACCAAAATTTGCGGTAGGGTTTCCTTATAGTCAGAATCTAAGCGCTTCAGGTTGGGGTTTTCCCGAGCCTTACTCAATACAATATCCCGCCATGCCACTAGCTCTTCATAGGTATTACCTTGTAAGACAAATTGCACCGGTCTGCCAAGACCGCGGCCACCAATACTGCTGCGCATGATAGCAAAGGCCCTGATATCCGGTATTTCACTTACTTTTGCACTAATTTCGTCCATTAGCTCGAAGGTTGAACGCTTTTTATCTTTACCAATAGGCGTGCCAACGATGGCGATACCTGCATTGCCGCCAAATCCAGGGGTACGTACCAGCACGCGGTTAACTTCTCCCGTATCCCGATAGGGTAGTAGTATCGCTTCCAATTTTTTCAGATTGGCCGCATTACTATCAAAGCTAGCCCCTTCGGCCGTTTGCATTAGCATGAAAAAGTTGCCTCGGTCCTCTTTCGGTACAAACTCACTGGGAATGACTTCAGCCAGCTTAATAAGAGCCACAACACTGACGATCACCAACAAAGTCATCAACCAGGGCTGATGCAGGGTGGTCGATAAACCACTAGCGTATTTACGCTCTATGTTTTTAAAGGTCTTGTCTACCCACACTCCGAAGCCCGAGCTACGCTCGCGCTTCTTTAATAATTTAGAACAGAGCATGGGGGACAGTGTTAACGCAGTAACACTGGAGAACGCCACTGCCGCTGCAATTGCCAGAGCAAATTCGGTAAACAGGCGGCCAATATTACCCTGCAGAAATACCAGAGGGACGAATACCGCAATCAGCACCATTGTCGTGGCTACCACTGCAAAGCCCACCTCACGAGCACCACGATAGGCCGCAAGCACTGGTGGCTCTCCCATTTCAATGCGCCGTGAGATATTTTCCAGTACCACAATCGCATCATCCACCACCAGCCCGATAGCCAGGACCAATGCCAATAAAGTTAGTAAATTGATTGAAAAGCCAAGGGCATACATGACGCTAAATGCCGCGACCAGGGAAACGGGCACAGTGACCGCAGGAATAATCGTCGCGCGCATGTTGCCAAGAAAAACGTAAATCACTAACACGACCATCAACACTGCGATGGCCAATGTTTGATACACTTCATTGATGGATGCTTCAATAAAGATTGAGGAGTCATAGCTTTCGGCGATAAATATATTTTCTGGTAAGGTTTGTTCTATCTCTCTGATCGCTTTTTTAACGGCACGGGCGACTTCCAAAGTATTGGCTTTAGACTGTTTTACGATCCCCAGGCCAATCATATTTACCCCGTCACCACGAAACTCCGTTTCGTCATCTTCTGAGCCTAATTCGACTAACGCCACCTCACCCAATTTGACCAAGTACCCATCGGCACCGGCTTTAACCGTAATATTGGCAAAGTCCTCGGGGCTTAAAAAACTGCGGGCAACACGGACCTCAAAATCTCTATCGGTTGATTCTATTTCCCCTGCCGGTAATTCGACATTTTCTGAGCGAATGACTCGTTCAATATCGCTCACCGTCACCTGTCTTGCGGCCATGGCGTTGCGATCTAACCATACTTTCATCGCGTAGCTGCGGCCACCACCAAGCTGGACCCTGGCGACTCCTTCCGCGACTGATAAGCGATCAACCACAAAACGGTCAGCGTAATCCGTCAGCTCCATCACATTGAGATTGTCGCTGCGCAAGTTGTACCAGACAATCACATTTTCATCCGAATCTGATTTGGCGACTTCTGGGGGATCGGCCTGATCCGGCAGGTTATTGAGAGCTCGACTCACCCGTTCACGAACGTCATTGGACGCCGCATCAATATCCCGCGATAAGTTAAACTCGATGCTAATAGAGGAGCGACCATTACGACTGGTTGAGGTGATGTTTTTTATCCCCTCAATACCGCTAATTCTATCTTCGAGCAATTGCGTAATCCGGGTTTCAACGATAGATGCTGAGGCTCCCGGATAAGAGGTATTGATAGAAACAATCGGCGGGTCAATATCAGGATATTCACGCAGAGACATTAAGCTAACCGCGACAATACCAAATACTATCAACAGCAAATTCACTACAGAGGCGAATACCGGTCTTTTGACTGAAATATCAGAGAGAATCATCTTTTACCCCTGAGCTGGTGAGTCAGTTGGTATTCTTACTGCAGCGCCTGGCCGTAATCGTAACGCCCCTTCAATCACCACTTTCTCTCCTTCGGATAACCCGGAGGTTATCTGTGCAATGCCCGGCTTACGAAGACCAACCTGTACTTCTTTTTGTTGGGCTTTACCCTCTTCGACAACATAAACAAACTGCTTATCTTCAATAGGAATAAGCGCTCCCTCGGGCACAATTAAGGTGTTAAGTAATTGTTTTTGCAAATTAATTTTTAGCAGCATACCAGGGCGTAAACGTAAATCTTGGTTGTCTACATGGGCGCGAATTTGAACGGTCCGGGTAATCGGGTCCACGCGAGAGTCGATGGTATTGATCTTGCCCAAAAACACCTCCCCTGGGTAAGCTACCGAGCGGGCACGTATGAGCTGTCCAACCGAAATACTGGGCAGATGGGACTCTGCGATACTAAAATCCAATTTAATAATCGTAACGTCATCCAGAGTAGTAATTAAGTCGCCAGGACGTATTAGTGAGCCAACACTGACTTGCCTAATACCAAGTTGACCTGCAAATGGCGCACGTAATTCAAGTTCTGCTAACTGGGCGCTCACCACTTCTTTTTGTGCCTTTAAGGCTTTTACTCTCGCTTGTTGTTCATCCAATAATTGCTCAGACGCGGCACTGGTTTTGGCCAGGTTACTGATCCGTTTTAGCTGGCGCTTAGCCTCTTGTAGGTTGATATCTAACTCATTCAAGCGGGCTTTTTCTTCACGATCATTGAGCTTTAATATTAATTGCCCCAGAACTACCTTGTCGCCATCTTCAAATTCGATACTGTGCACAACTTCGCTGGTTTGCGTGGTAAGCATCACGGATTCATTGGCCTTTGCTGTGCCCAGAGCCTCAACCACAACTTCAAACTGTTCAATTTTGACCTCATGCACAACCACTGGTGTGGCTCCTCCCCTGCGCTGTTTTTGCTCTGTTGATTGGGGAATATATAAATAGACCAGTAAAGCAATTACCGCGACAAGCGCAAGTAATAATGGCGACAGCTTTAGTCCTTTTGACATGGGTATAAACCTTTAAAATAAATAACAGTAAAAATACAGCACAGACCTCGTTCAAGGCCTACGCAAATGAAAGCTGGAAAACAACGCATCAAATGCAATAATACTGAAAAACAGAAGACTTAGTGTACGTGAAATTTTGACTTTTAGATTAACCCAGTTCTCATTTATTTTACTTCTTAGCATTTCAGCCTGCAGGTATGACAAGCCTGCAGAGCCCATGTGCCGATTTGTCCAACAAGAAATAGACAGCCAAACAAACATTCCTATTTCAATGCATAGCGCGTGCTTGATCCGGTTGAACAATCAACTACTGAGTGTTCAATATACTCATTCAGAAAAATTTGATGTCCCTGCGGGAAGCATACGCCGCGATGAAAGTGCACAATGTGCGGCACATCGACATACCTGGAAAACAACAGGATTTAATGTTGAAGTAGACAGATACCTTGGCAGTGACGAAGCAAACACTCAATATTACCGGTGTAAGCTTGCAGGTAATTTTACCGGCGAGTTGCAAACTTTTCCGGTACCTCAGTGGGCAAGTTCAAAGGTATCAAACATTCAACTGATTAATCCCTTTGCTACGCAAAACAATGATTGGCAAGGTGAAAACCGTCTGGTATTAATCCGTGACATGTTTAGTGAAGTTAAAGACTAAGTCAGGTCAAAATACCCAATCAAGCCGATTTTAAAGAAGCCTGAGTAAAACCCTGCAAAGTTGCCAGTTTTGTCAGCACTTGAGTATATATTCGCTGTTCATTATCCCTTAAGCTCATACTGGCAATGGTGTCGGCAAGTTGTGAAGTCTCAATATGTCAAAATTGCAGTAAGCCCAGGTTAGTCAATGCATCCAGTAGGTTTATCTCAATAGATGCATGTTTCGTCGCGCAGAGATGGGATTGAATTACATTGAGCTCGTCTAAGTGGGTAGCGGATAGCTGCCCTTGGGGAAACTGTGCTAAGGCTATTGCCAGACCATTCAATCGGTTATTGAAAAAATCTCGCAGTACAGTTTTATACCATCGTATATAGAAGAGTATCCTTCTTTAATAAGTTCCCATAGAAGATGGGGGTTGATGGGTTTACGCAGAATTTCACACTTTAGATAACGAGAAGGATGGCTAGAGGATGCCAGCAAATCTCCGTTGCTAATAAATATGACTTTACACTATACCGGTAATAACCCTGCCAACTCAAATGCCTTAATGAGCTCTATACCACTATGGCAATAGCCAAGGCCGAAACCAACTAAAACTATATCATCCTCAAGTCGCTTATTATCCCGCAGCAATTGACTGCCACTTTCGACACTACGCAGCATGGTACTACCAATCCACCTAAATATCTGCTCACTCAGCGATGAATAAAAGTAGCATAATCACGGGGTGTTTTAACCTATATAACGGCCACAGCCTAAGCGACTTTGGTATCGCCCTTCGGGAAGGGCTAGCAAGCTCCCTAGGGGGATTGCAAGGTCTATGAAGGCAATGCATTCCTTCGACGTTACGCTTTGCTATGAAACGCAGCAACGCCTTCTGAGTAGATCACATATCAAGGCGCAATGGTATAAGACTAAATGTTTAACTCAGATTTGATTAAATCCCGACTTTCAAAAAAGTCTTCAATCAAGAGTACTCGAAGATCTGTTGGGTCTCCCCAACAACGCTTTTCTTCCTTGTTCAGGTATATTCCTCTCAGCTTCCTAGCTTATGACTTTAAATTCTTTAGATAACAAAAAGCAGACCTGTCCTAAGTAATATTGAGTGTAATGTCATCTGTTAATGTTCAATATTGTCTGAACCCAATGTTAATTTACCTCGTACTCAAGCTATACTGGTCAGCGCAGTTATGAAAATCACTCTCGAATAGGAAAGCTTATGCCTCAATACATTGCCCCCATAAACGATATACAGTTTGTCTTACAAGACTGGTTGAGGCTCGAACAACATTATCAAGGGCTTGGTTTGGCCGATTTCGATCAAGAACTCGTCATGGAAATTATTAACCAAGGGGCGAAGTTTGCCGAAGGGGTTATCGCTCCGCTTAATCGAGAAGGCGACGAGCAAGGCTGCAAACTAACTGACGGTAAGGTCACCACCCCCGAAGGTTTTGCCGCAGCGTATCAGGAATATGTCAGCAACGGTTGGAATGCCATGCTGGGCAGTGCTGACTATGACGGCCAGGATTTACCTCACACCATCGCAGTACCGGTACAGGAAATGTTGAGCTCAGCCAATGTTAGTTGGCGACTTACCAGTATATTGACCGAGAGTGCCGTACTTGCGGTGACTAAGCATGCAAGTGACGAATTAAAAAGCATCTACCTGGCAAAGCTGATCTCCGGCGAGTGGACCGGCACTATGTGCCTAACTGAGCCACAAGCCGGAACAGATTTAAGTTTATTGTCAACCAAGGCTCAGCCAGCTGATGATGGTAGCTTCAATATTACCGGCGGCAAGATATTTATCTCCGCAGGCGATCATGACTGGACGGACAATATTATTCACCTTGTCCTTGCTCGCATACCAGACGCGCCTCTTGGCGTTAAAGGTTTAAGCCTCTTTTTAGTTCCTAAATTCCTACCCAATAGCGATGGCTCACCGGGCCAGCCTAATACCCTGTCTGTTGGCAGCATAGAGAAAAAAATGGGGATCAAGGGCAGCCCTACTTGCGTAATGAATTTTGATGGCGCGAAAGGTTTTCTCGTTGGTGCACCCCACACCGGTTTGGCGTGTATGTTTACCATGATGAATGACGCCCGCTTTCAGGTAGGTATGCAAGGTTTAGCGATCAGCGAAGCCTCCTATCAAGGCGCCCTGGCTTATGCCATAGACCGCTTACAGTCTCGGGCGCCACAAGGCGTACAGCAAGCCGATAAAAAGGCTGACGGGATTATCCACCAACCCGATGTGCGCCGTATGCTACTCACACAAAAAGCCCTGGTTGAAGGCTGCAGGGCCTTGTCGCTTTTGTATGCTCAGCAAATGGACATTGAAAAATTTTCCAGCAATGCAGAGGATAAAAGCAAAGCAGACAATATAATCGGATTTTTAACTCCGATTATCAAAGGCTTTATGACCGAAATGGCCACAGAATTAGCCAATATCGGAGTGCAGGTTTATGGCGGCCACGGCTTTATTCGTGAGTGGGGTATGGAACAACTTGTGCGTGATGCCCGCATCACTCAATTATACGAGGGCACAAACGGAATACAGGCAATGGACTTGATCTCCCGGAAATTAGCCCGTGACAGAGGCACCATGCTGGAAGATACCCATGCCTTATTTGCCAACAAGATAGCTGAAATTAACGATCAGCAAACAAAGACTCAGGCAGGGGCTTTACTGCAAGAATGGTTAAACACCGCTGAACAACTTAAATCTTTGAATGCAATTAATTTGGCCGGGGCGGCCACTGACTTTATGCACTACAGTGCTTACTGCCTGCTTGGGGTGATTTGGCTGAGCTTGACCGATACGGCAAGCCAAAGCAGCAATCAAAAGATAAAATCCAGCAAAGCTAAGACCTGTGAATTCTACATTAAACGCCTATTACCACGTAAAGATCTACATAAACATAACCTGTTAATGGGGGCAGAAGATTTAATGCTGCTCGCTGAAAATGAGTTTGGTTATCAGTAGAGTGAAATTTCACAGCAAAGGGACAGTCAATGCCCCTTTGCTGTGATGGTTTTTAAGACAATTTTGATACTAGGGGCCTCTTGTACATCACTTATACCCGAGGGTTTTCACAATTTATGTCTCCTAAGTCACTATCGAACTCGACACACACCTTAATTTTTCCGCTGATTTACTTGGTCATCAGCTTTGATTGTCGCTCAGCCTCAAAATCACCTTCCCCCTCGTGCACGACCCGTACCGTACATGCCTTGGTACCAATAC
Source organism: Paraglaciecola sp. (assembly GCA_034111125.1). GTDB lineage: Bacteria > Pseudomonadota > Gammaproteobacteria > Enterobacterales > Alteromonadaceae > Paraglaciecola. The sequence goes on along the minus strand of JAWUXW010000111.1, from coordinate 8,921 downwards.
TTATTTTGTAGTAATCGTGAGTCACGTTACTGCCAGATACGTTTTTAAGCACGTAACTTTGTCTTGGCACATAGTATTTTTCAGCGCGCCTGAAAACAGGGCATTTGATAAATGCTTATTTAACGAGGAAGAATATAAAAATTGGAGCGGGAAACGAGATTCGAACTCGCGACCCCAACCTTGGCAAGGTTGTGCTCTACCACTGAGCTATTCCCGCATAATATGGATGGTACTACGTACGACTTTTTAAGGTCATTGCCCAGTCCCTGAGCTACTACAAAATACGTCCTGTATTTTGCCCTTCGGGCCATCGTAAAACACGATGTTCAAAATTGTTCCAGACAATTTTGTCCCGCATAATATGGATGGTACTACGTACAACTTTTTAAGGTCATTGCCCAGTCCCTGAGCTACTACAAAATACGTCCTGTATTTTGCCCCGTAACCAATCGAAATATGGCTTGTTTGAAGTGTGCAACTTCAAGGGACGCGCATTTTACAAAAAAATTGCCCCGAAGCAAGGCCTAAATTGCATTTTATTGAATTTAAGCCATATGAGCTATCGCTATTGGCTAAATAGTAAACACATGCTGACGATAGTATTGCAATTCAGCAATAGACTCACGAATATCATCCAGGGCTAAATGCACGCCTTTTTTATGGAACCCATCCAAGAGTTCTGGCTTCCAACGTCTAACCAACTCTTTAATAGTACTTACATCTATGTTGCGATAATGGAAATACGTTTCCAGCTCCGGCATATATTTCACCATAAAGCGTCTATCCTGGCCGATGGTATTTCCGCATAAAGGTGAAACGCCTTTAGGAACATACTGCTGCATAAACTGAATGGTCTGCTGCACGGCACTTGCTTCATCAACTTTACTATTTTTACAACGTTCGGTCAGGCCACTTTTACCGTGGGTGTCAACACACCACTGATCCATTCCATTTAACACTTCATCACTTTGATAGATTGCAATCACGGGGCCTTCGGCCAAAGTAACTAAATTTGCGTCGGTGACTATGGTGGCAATTTCCAGCACCACGTCGGTTTCAGGATGCAAACCGGTCATTTCCATATCGATCCAAACTAGATTTTGTGCACTCACTGACATAGTTGCTCCGCTCATTAAGCTTTGTATCATTGTTCGCAGGAATAGGTATTATTCCGAGGTTGCAGACGTTACCATGATATAAGAAACAGAGCCAAATATAGTAAAGATAAACGTGGCAAAAAAACCAAAACTGACAACTAAACAAAAGCGACAGGTATCCGATAACCGCAGCAAACGTTTGGCTTTGCCCCAAAGCAATAGCGACGACAACCAGTTAGGCGAACAACAAGCTGGCAAGGTCACTGGCAGGTTTGGCAAGCATGCTGACGTTGAAGACGCCCAGGGCACAATACATCGCTGCCATATGCGTCGCACAATTGAAAGCGTGGTTTGTGGTGACAATGTGCTCTTTCGTCCGGGCAAAGATCAAAGCCTCCGCATTAGTGGCCTCATTGAATTAGTGCAGGACAGGCAATCCGTGCTTACCCGACCGGATTTTTATGATGGCGTTAAACCTGTTGCCGCTAATATTGACCAAATTATTATTGTCAGTTCGATTATTCCGGCTTTATCCTTAAACATCATTGATCGCTATCTGGTTGCTGCTGAAGATGTAGAAATTGAGCCGGTAATTTTACTTAATAAAGTCGAATTACTCAGCGAAGAAGAACGTCAGAAAGTTGATGCACAGCTGCAGATTTACCGGGATATCGGTTATCGTCTGGTTTACACCAGCTGTAAAACCCATACGGGTCTCGACCAACTTGCTGAATGTTTGAAAGATAAAATCAGTGTATTTGTGGGTCAGTCTGGGGTCGGTAAATCGAGTATAATCAACGAGCTCTTGCCTGATGCTGTAGACGAAATAATCGGTGACGTTTCCGATAATTCAGGTCTCGGCCAGCACACCACTACCACGGCCAAGCTTCTGCACTTCCCCCAGGGTGGTGATTTGATTGACTCCCCAGGAGTACGTGAATTTGCCTTATGGCATCTTCCCCAAGAAAGAGTGACCTTAGGCTTTAAAGAGTTCCGTGACTATCTGGGAGCCTGTAAATTTCGGGACTGTACCCACGCAGATGACCCGGGCTGCGTGATCAAACAAGCCGTAAACGAAGGGAAAATCAGCCAAGAGCGGTATGCTAGCTATCATAAAATCCTTTCCAACATGGACGAACTGCGCCCGGCTCACACCAAGGTTTAGCAAAAAAGCAGCATAACAAAAACACTTCTTATAGTTAATAGCCAAGTGACCTCAAAACACACATTTCAGCGGGAGTTTTGAGGTGACTCGGGTATAGCATATAACTTCCTGTTGCTGCCACCTTGTGGGATTATGCGTTACAATCCGCAATGGAAAATCACTCGTTTCAGGAAGTTTGTTTTGTTCGATTCATCAAAGATTGCACTGCAATATATTACCCCAAAGCATGCCATATCAAGATTGGTAGGCAGCTTAGCGGCAGCGGAAGCCGGTGCAATCACCACCGCCCTAATTAAGCTATTCATCAAACAGTATAAAGTCGATATGACTGAAGCACTGCGTTCTGCTCCTGAGGATTACGCCTCGTTTAACGAGTTCTTCACCCGTGAGCTGAAACCTGACGCCCGTTCGATTTGCCCGGATAAAAATCAACTCGCCTTGCCGGTTGATGGGGCTGTAAGCCAACTTGGAGACATCAGACATGACAGTATTTTTCAGGCTAAAAACCATGATTACAGCCTAAGCGCATTATTAGGTGGCAAACCTGAATTGGCAGAACCATTCAAAAATGGCAAATTTGCCACCATTTACCTCTCCCCGAAAGATTATCATCGTATTCATATGCCGATAGATGGCACCTTGACCGACATGGTATATGTACCCGGTGAACTATTTTCCGTGAGCCCTCTAACCGCTGAGCGTGTGCCCGGTTTATTTGCCCGAAACGAGCGCGTCGTGGCGATTTTTGACACACCAAAAGGCAAAATGGCCATGGTATTGGTTGGCGCAACAATTGTTGCCAGCATTGCCACAAAATGGGCAGGCACCGTTACCCCGCCGGCTGGCAAAAATGTACAGCACTGGCAGTATCCTAGCGAAGGTGAACAATCGGTACATCTTAAAAAAGGCGAGGAAATGGGCTTATTCAAACTTGGCTCAACAATAGTAGCCTGCTTCGAACCCGATATGCTGGAATTTGCCCCCTTACAAGCTGGAGACATAACACGCCTTGGCGATGTTTTCGCGACGTTAAATACTTAGTAGATGGATCCTGTTAAGAAGAGTTTATGGTCACTGCACCTGACAGTGATGTTGTTGGGTGCCACGGCACTTTTCTCGAAAGTTATTCCCCTATCGGCAGTTGACATCACCTTTGGTCGGGCGATTATCGCCTGCTTAATGTTGTTTAGCATAGTTAAATTGAGCGGTGGAAAGCTGGCCTTGCAAAATGCCAGGGACTACCTAATTGCCATAGCTTTAGGCTTATTAATGGCCGCTCATTGGGTTACTTATTTTGCCGCAATGCAATATTCTACCGTTTCAGTAGGGATGATAGCCTTATTCACCTTCCCAGTGGCCACCGTCTTATTGGAACCCTTTTTTGAAGGTATCCGACTGGTTTGGCAGGACATCGCGAGCGCCTTAGTTGTGTTATTTGGCATCGCTTTAATCGTGCCTGAAGTGTCCCTGAAGAACGACGTTACACTCGGCATTGCTGTTGGCATATTGTCCGCGGTTTTATATGCATTACGTAACCTTTTTCACCGTAAGTATTTCTCTCATTACTCCGGCGCACACGCCATGGCCTATCAAACCCTGGTGATATTTATGTGTTTGAGTTTTTTTGTCTCTGATGAATTACTGGTCGCCAGTCAACAAACCTATATTTGGTTGGCAGTTTTAGGCACCTTTTTAACTGCAGTACCCCACGCCTTGATTGCTACTAGCTTAAAACACTTGAGAGCCAAAACGTTCTCTCTGGTCGCGTGTATGCAACCGCTCTACGGCGTAGTATTGGCCATATTGATATTGGATGAGCAACCCACCTGGCAAACCCTAGTCGGTGGTCTGTTGGTCATCTCAGCGGCGGTGTACGAAACTATCAACGCACAAAAATTTCATAACAAATAACAATCAAACTATGCTCATATTTGCTCATCGTGGTGCCAGTGCCGATGCACCAGAAAATACCTTATTGGCAATTGAAAAAGCCCTGGCACAAGGTGCCGACGGTATAGAAATTGATGTGCATCAAACCGGTGACGACTTAGTCGTTATCCATGATCGTTGGTTGCACCGGACTACCAATGGGCAGGGGCAACTGCAAGACTATTCCCTGGCAGAGTTAAAGCTACTGGATGCAGGCCAGGGGCAACAGATCCCTACCCTTTGGCAGGTGATGCAATTGGATGACGGGGCTGTGTATTAAATATTGAAATAAAAGGCCTAGATGATCCACAACATGTATTGGCCAAATAGACAAAGCACTAAGAGAGTTAAACTTCTCCTTGGATCAGTTCATCGTTTCGTCGTTTGATCATCACCTACTTAAAGACATAAAAACCTTCAGTCCCACTCTGAAAATTGCTGCATTGACCGCTAACAAGCCCATTGATTACGCACTATTTGCACAAAGCCTGGATGCATATTCGGTTAACATCGACATCACTTTTATTGATCGGAATTTTGTAAAAGACGCCAAAGCTCGTGGCCTAAAGGTTTATGTGTATACGGTAGATCAAAAAGAAGATTTGTTATTACTTAGAGATTGGCAAGTAGATGGAGTGTTTTGCAATGCGCCTGGCAAGGCCAAGCGCTTGTTAAGCTAGTTTTTCTTAGTATAAATTCCAAACAGCATTCTGAATATCGAGACAGGTTTACCTACGTAATAGCAGGCTATTGCTAGCAAGGCAACGAAGAGAGGTGCGGCTTACCCTGAATTCAGCTTATTAGCTTAGCTTGTGCTGGAACAGCCTGATTCACAATCCTGGCAACTCTTACACAGTTTAAGGTTCACAACATGGGCTCCAATAATTAATATCGCACCAATGGCAATGATAAAAGGTTCATAAGCTTCGCCAAACATATGCTTATTCCAGTAAATAATACCGCCCAGAACCAGACTATAAAGTGGATAAAGTTGGCGGTGATAGCGATAAAAACCAGAAAACAAAGCCCAAAAGCCGATAATCATTGAAATGGATAAAATGCTCCGCTCAAACCAATCTTGAGCAAAAAATGAAGCGCCAACAAAAGGTAGCAAAGGAATGAGTATTGGCAATAACAAACAATGCAAAGCACACAAGCTCGAGGCCCAAATGCCTAGTCTGTCCAATAGTGATTTATCGTTTAACGCTTGCATAGTTGTAATTAATGAAACCTTGCTGAAACCGGACGTTATAATATAACATTTCTAGTGTTTTGCAAGCGTCTTTAAAGTGGAATTTAAGCCGCCTAATGAATTGGACAGAAAGTAAGTTATAACAATTGATTTGTAATTCTCAACAATAAAACGCTGTAGCAGCACTGCTGTTGATTGAATACTATACCCAAGTGACCTCAAGATGCCGGTTCAGAGTTTAGGCAGGAATTCAGGGCAAGGCACAACATGTAGGGAATGGCATCCCCTTTTCAAATGTTGTAACGCGGCACTGGGTTTCTGCCTAAGCTCCCTTCGGGCGGTTTTCAAATCCCCAACTACTGCGTTAAAGGTATTGGACATAGGAACGCTATGCCGCAACACCTTTGCCTGGTATTTGACGATTTGAATTCCCGCTGAACTCTGCATCTTGAGGTCACTTGGGTATATAGGGCTAAGACTGTGCTTAGTAAAAAAGTTTGAATCTAGGGTACTTAATGGAATTGGTATTATAAATAAAAGGCGAGCTAAACTCGCCTTCTATTTATTCAGCTCGCCTAATTAACCCCGCCTAAAGAGCAGTAGTGCTAGTAGTGACAGACTTAGCCAAGCCAAACCACCACCGCCGCTAGAAGTAGGTGTTACAGGTGTGGGTAAGAATGCCGGGGGAGGTTCAACTACGACAGGAGGGGTAAACCTCACATTGCGCACGAAACCTTTGTCGTCTCCAGCTTCTGCATTTGCGTCTTTGGAATAAATCCAGCTGATGATATTCGTGCCCTCGGGTAAATTGATAGTAGGGTAGGGGGCGTAAGTAACTTCACCTGAAATAAAATCAATGAGCTCTCCGTTGACGTAAAGCGACAGCGTGTCGAAAGGATCATCGGTTTCATCGGTATTTTCCTCTGAAGATACTGACCAGTCAAAATCAAGCTGACCTTCACCTTCAACTTGCGCAGTCAAAATGCTTTCTTGCACGTTACCAATAGTACCACTTTCGACACCTTCTAAATCATTTGCTAGCCAAGTTAAATCACCACCTGAAAACCAGTTCACAAACTCTGACGCTTCACCGGCTATCCCTACCAGCTCATCGGCCTCTGCCACCGCATTACCCACGACAAGCGCTGTACCCAGCAGGACCGCCCCATTGTCGGAGTTAATGATTATTTCAGCTATAGATTCACCATCACTACTGGGAGTATAAGAGACGGTAATCTGACAATTCGCCTCTGCAGCCAAACTTGCACAGCTACTGCCGTCGACGGTGAAATCTCCAGAGCCATCGATGCCGAACGTTAAGGCCACGGTAAGTTGACTATTATTATTTACTTGTAATTCAGTGCTTTGAGTCTCGCCTTGCAAGGCAAGCGGAAACTCATGACGCTGAGTAATGGCGATGCCATCGGAGATAGTGCTAATCCAGTCTTTAAACTCGGATACCCGGGTGAATACTCCAGGGTATCCACTTTCAGCACAGCCAATTCCCCAACTAACAATACCTACTTGCTGAGGGCCGGAACTAGTGTTAACCACTAACGGACCGCCGCTATCGCCCTGGCAGGAACTTTTTCCACCCTCAGCAACGGCCGCGCAAATCATCACATCCGTTACGCCTACATCATCCGTTGTCCTCCCCAGACTGGCGGCAAATTCTGCTCGGCACTGATCGTTAGTGGATAACCGTAAATCAACCTGGTGCAAGATATCTGGGAAATCTTCGGTGGGCCCCTGACCCGATGCATAGCCCAGACGTCCGCCCCAACCTGCAACGGTGGCAATAGCATTTTCTATTGCCAGTTGATCCGTTAATGCAGGGTCGGCAATTTGCACCCCAGGTATGTTGACAGATGAAACTAATTCAACAATGGCAATATCGTTATTGACCGCGTCGGCATCGTATAGGGGATGAATATAGATATTGGCGATATCTATGGCGTTTTCTGCGCCGTCAGATACGTCATATTCACCTACATTCATTTTAAATAAATTTGAATTAGGGCTGTCAACACAATGGGCAGCGGTCATAACCCACTTATCCCCTAAGAAGGTTGCACCACAGGAGGCATCTTGTTGTAAAACAGATGTTGAGGACGCCGATATAGTGGCGTTGACGCTTGGATCTGTGGCTAATTGGGCAAGAATGTCTTGACCGTCTTCTTGGGTGATCGCCACCACAGGGATAGTACCAGTGAAATCATCTCCCAGCGTGCCTGAAACCATTCCTTCGACATTATTGTAAATGATGACGCCGACACCGCTACCCGCTTCGCAGTTGGCTGCTTTTTCAGAGAAATCAAATTCACCACGTTCAATTAGACAAATTTTATCCGTGGCATCCACGCAGACCTCACCACCAATACCGCAATCAATCACCTGAGCACTGGCTTCGCCAGAAGGGTTAAACATAAATGATTCTGTCTCGTACCTTACGTCACCCACATCTAGTGAAGTGGACACATCTTCAAAGGTCACCACAAAGGCGGTCATCCACGGCCAGTTGATTTGCTGTGCTTCTACACCGCCAACAATTTTAGTTTCGGCTAGGGAATCCCTTGCTTGAGTGGACGGGGAGAACCGATTGCTGTCGGCATTACCCATTGAAGAGAATAAAATGGCTGTGGCCGGGATGGCGGCAAATATTAGTTTTTTCATAGATAAATATTCCTGCTGTTTCACAATTGACCTACGTCCTTTGCACTTTCTTACGACTCAAGTGAAACTTAAATATTATATGTAGGGTGCAAACCTAGGTTATTCGAGCGCTTGCGCATTGCCTGTGCTTTATATTTCTCTGTCAATGAATGGCCTTTTTGCCCCAAAACACAGTGTTGGTAAAGGTTTACGGAAATATAATGGCATCATTGTATTAGCGGCAACAGGCCTTAAGTCACACCCGCTGAATGTTCCCTTTCTCCCCTTGAAAGATTGCATTATCGACTGCAACAATTAAAGCTTCTGTCACTGCAATCCAATTCGCTAAATCAAGGTCTTAACAACCTAAATACGTTGATTTTGGTACTGAGAATCGATGGTTTAAGATCATCGAGTGAGATTATCTAGTTTTATTATCGTAAAGCTGCAATGCGCGTTTGTATTTTTTAACCGCTGTAAAGGAACGTTCTTTTAGCACAATAAGTTCTTGTTCTAGTTGGATTATGTTCTCCTCTAATGCCACTAACTCATCCCGTATCTCTAGTCGTTGCTCCCGGACTAAGCCATCTGCGATGATCAATTCATTATTTTCGATAATCAGGTTATCAGTATTTATAATCTGCCGTTCGGTTCGCGTTAATTGGCTTTGCAAGGAACGGGCGATTTTTTTAAGGGAGTGAACCTGTTGCCCGTCCTGATAGCCGGCTAAAAAGCTGTCCTCTAAGTCATGGGGGCAACTGCGCTTGTAGTCATAGCCGGTTTTTCTCAATGGATAGCCATTTCGTTCCCGGCAAAGCTGTTCTGAGCCTTCATAGTGTCCTTTTCGATACGCTGCTAAATTCGGCACAACTTGGTGTTGGGCACA
>JAWUXW010000110.1:0-44020 GCA_034111125.1 Paraglaciecola sp. | reverse complement strand
ACTGCCGGTAATTTGGATGGAGGTCGTACCGGTAGTAATCGCTATAGCGGCCAACCTATCACGCAGTTTTCGCGCCAACTCGGTGGCTTCGTGGGGCCCGGTATCCGGCATTAATAAAATAAACTCTCCTCCGCCCCAACGCCCCAGGATATCTGTTGACCTTATTTCGCCCTGGAGCATCTTGGCTACCTGACGCAGCACAATATCCCCTGCTTTTCTGCCATGGGTTTCATTGATTGGTCTGAAATTATCCAGATCAATTAATACCAGACTAAGAGATTTTTTATCGTACATCAGCTTTTCAATTTTTTGGTGACATTGCTTCTGTTGGCGATTTCCGTTAATACATCGATTGGTGTGACTTTTTGTATGTCTTTTTTGAAGTAATACAGCAAATTATATATCAGTAAAAAAGTCCAAATATCACCGCTAGCAGTGTCACTGCGTTGACAATAAATGCCCTACTAATCTTCGTTTGCCTGGATTGCAGAGGCGTAATCAAGTACAAGATCCAATCAAAAGGCTGAATATTTAACTCGGCGACCAGCGAATCTTGACCCTCTATTTTCAGCAATAGGTTGTTGAGCGAGTTTTGTTTTTGCTCATCTTCTAACATTTCAAACCAGCCCACATCGGCCAAATTTGTAAACTCAATGCCCCGCACAATTAACTCTGGATCTGAGCTCAGGGTAATATCGTCATTCTGGTCAACAAAAATAAAATCATAAGCATACTTTTTTTTATATTCGTTAAACACATTCAGGAAGCTTTTCAGGCTTTTCCCTACGCCAAATACCCCCAAAACCGTCCATCATCAAAGATTTTCAAATCAATATAAAACTGAGGATTTTGCCATTGACCAATATCCGCCATGGCCTCATCGGGTGAATTTTTGTAGGCAAAGTACCAATTTACCTTGCCCTCAATTAAGTCGATTGTCGAACCATCAGAATTGTATTGCACTCTACTGGTTTCGCTAGCAATGAAAAAATTAAGATCAAACTCACTCTTCATTCGCTGCAAGATAGTCAGTATCTGGGCTTCTTCAAGAGACTCAGCGGCCATTAAATCCTTGAGTTCCTGGGCCTTGGCTAAGGTTTGGGATATATGCAAGGGCTTCATCAACTGTTCTACAATGAGTTGCAAGGCGGGTGAATGTGACTTTTGCTGGGCGCGACTTTGCTCTGCTACTATTTTTGATACGGTAAAATGCACTAAAGTGACGATAGATATAGCAACTACTGCAAATAAAAGTAAAATACTACGATGTAATGTTCGAAATATGTTCACTGGCTACCTTGCTACTTTCTCGTGTATCTTAGTTTATAAAATGCGCAGACAATTTTAACTTCGATCATCAATGCCCCCCTTTTATTATAGATCTTTCAATACTACTTGCAGGGCAAACATTTCATCTTGCTACGGCCGGTATCTTTTGCTTTGTAAAGGGCTCTATCGGCAATTGCAACTAAATCAGATAAATCAGCGATTTTATCCGTATAGGTAACGCCAAAACTGGCGGTGATTGTAATGTGTTCTTGGTTTGACATTATATTTTCTTGCTCCAATAACTTTCTAGTCCGTTCGGCTATGCTTATACCAATCACCACAAGTAATTGCGCACTCAGAAAGGGCGAGGTTTAAAGCAGCTTACTCTGCGTTGCATGAATTTGAAAGAGCACCACTATTCCTGCATTCACGCGCCTTGATTAAGCGGCTTTAAATCTCGCTGAGAGGGTAATTACTTATGGCGATTGGTATTAGCTTGATATTTGAAGCATGTTTTCGAGATTCAATAGTGTCATTGATTGCCCCCATACATATCCGGTGTCTAAAGCAATAAACTGTGTTGAGTGGGTATTCCCTTGCAACGATGCCCAATGCCCAAATATGACCTTTTGTTTGGTTTTTAACTTTTTATTGGGAACGGTAAACCATGGGCTTAAACCTTCTGGGGCAAGCTCTGGGGATGTTGTGCAGTTAAGCTCCAGCTCGCAGCCGTTTTCGATATAACGCATACGTGTAAAGGCATTGATAAAAAAACGCCGCCGGGTATTGTCCTGGAGTGTTTTACTCCAGCAGCTCGGTTCGTTGCTATACATGTGTTGTAACAATGACTTCCAATGTTTACCACTAAGCAGCTCGCTTACCTCTGCACTTAAGCTAAGCGCCTTATCAACTGACCACAAGGGATAAAGGCCAGCATGAGTTAATAGGGTATGCTCATCTAGCTTGATAGCTAAGTGTTTGCTACGCAACCACTTGATGTAGGTAGGTAGTTCTTTTGCTGCTAACAGCTCATCAAGTTTGTCGGCGGGTTTGACAAGTCTAATTCCGCAATAAATGGCTAATAAATGTAAATCATGGTTGCCCAGCACGGTTTCAAAACGATCGCCCAAAGAGTATAAGAAACGCAGGGTTTGAAGAGATTCCGGGCCTCTGCCAATGAGATCGCCTACCGCCCACAGTTTGTCATGAGCTGGATCAAAATCGGCTTTTTTTAACAACTTGCGCAGGCCTGAATAGCAACCTTGGATGTCACCTACAATGTAGTTAGACATAATGAAAATGCTTTTTTTTAATTAATAACGTTGGGCACTGCCAGGCTAAATACATCAATTGGTGCCTGGAATAAGTGACCGTCGGATACTTGCATTTCGTAGTACCCTTGCATGGTACCAACTGGAGTGTCAAGTATTGCACCGCTGGTGTATTGATAGCTTTTACCGGGATCTATCACCGGTTGTTGACCGATTACTCCCGGGCCTTTGACTTCAGATTTTTTGCCATTGGCATCGGTTATCAACCAATAGCGATTGATAAGCTGAACTGGTTCGCTGGTGTTATTCTGTATGGCTATCTTATAAGCGAAGGCGTATTTTTTATCTTCTTCTGGTAATCGGTCTTTAAGATACTGGGTTACAACATCTATTTTTATCTGCTGTGATAAAGCGGATGATGGCTTACTCATTTATTCTTCCTTGATGGCAGACCAGATATTGGCCAGTTGTGCGTACTGCTGGAGGGAAAGATTTTCAGCCCTAAGATTGGGGTCTATCCCAAGCTCAATAATTTGCGCTTCAGACAAGCTGTCTTTCAAACTATTGCGGATGGTTTTACGTCGTTGATTAAAGGCCTGGGCACAAATTTTATGTAAGGCCTCTTCACTGTCCACCTGTACCGGCTTACTATGGTGTGGGATAAGCCTGACGACTGCCGAATCGACTTTAGGCGGAGGATTGAAGGCTTCGGGTGGCACTTGCAGCACGGGCATTATTTTGCAGTGATACTGGGCCATAACCGATAAACGACCATAATTTTTATTGCCGGGACTGGCAGCAAGGCGACTCACTACTTCTTTTTGCAGCATAAAATGCATGTCCTGCACTTTGTCGGCAAAGGAAAATAAATGAAACATCAGCGGAGTAGAAATATTATAGGGCAGGTTGCCAAATACTCGCAGGGGCTGCTCGTCACGCAAAAGCTGACTAAAGTCGAATTTAAGGGCGTCGGCTTCAATGATATTCAATTTTTTGGCAATAAAGGGGTGAGTACGTAATCTAGCCGCCAAATCCCTATCTAACTCCACCACCGTAAGTTGGTCAATCTGTTCACAAACCGGCTCAGTTAATGCGCCAAGGCCCGGACCTATTTCAACCATATGCTGGCCCACTTGGGGGTTAATTGCTGAGACAATCTGATCGATGATGTAGGCATCGTGTAAGAAGTTTTGCCCAAAACGTTTCCGCGCGGTGTGGCCTAGATGCTGTTTACTCATTGTTTGCGTCCCGCCAGTTTAATCGCTTTTCTCAGAGCCAAAGCAAAGCTGCCAGTGTTGGCTTTGCCGGTGCCCGCCAAATCAATTGCGGTACCGTGGTCTACAGATGTGCGGATAAAAGGCAAACCCAGGGTAATATTTACCGAGGCACTAAAACCTTTAAATTTTAGCACTGGCAAGCCCTGATCATGGTACATCGCTAACACTACATCGGCTTGCTCCAGGTATTTGGGATTAAATATAGTGTCGGCCGGCAGTGGGCCGGTAATATTTATACCTTCCGCTCGCAAGGCCTCTAAAGCCGGACTTATGACTTCAATTTCTTCCTTTCCAATATGACCGTCTTCTCCCGCATGGGGGTTAAGCCCACAAACAAAAATATGCGGTTGTTTGATGCCAAATTTCAGTTGCAGATCGGTATTCACAATATGAATAACCTTGTGCAAACGTTCGGCGGTGATGGCTTTCGCTACGTAGGCAAGAGGAATATGGGTAGTAGCTAATACAACCCGCAAACCTTCGGTCGCCAACATCATCACTACATCATTGGTATTGGATTGATTGGCAAAATATTCTGTGTGTCCACTAAATGAGATACCGGCTTTATTGATAATGCCTTTGTGCACTGGGCCGGTCACCACGGCATCGAACTCGCCCTGCATATTTTTTTGGCAGGCTTGGCGCAGGGTTTCCACCACATATTGACCATTTTCGCTATTCAGTTTACCGGCTTCAACAGGTTCACTCAGGGGTATATCCACTAAGTACAATTGGCCTGGGGCTTGTACCTGACGTTGCTGCTTATCATAGGGCAGCAGGCTTAAGGGTAAATTTAATTGAGCTGCCCGCTCTTTGAGCATATTGCCATTGGCAAATACCACGAGTTGCGCGTCCCAGGCTTGTTGGGCCAAGCTAATGATCAAGTCAGGGCCAACTCCGGCTGGTTCACCGGGGGTAATAGCCAGTTTTATTGGCATGGCTAGGTATCGCTAGCGATATTGTCTTGCTTGTCAAGCAATTCAATGTAAGCACTGGCGCGCATTTCACGTAACCAGGCATCGGTTTCTTCGGTAAATTTACGTTGAAATAGTAGTTGGTAGGCTTTGTCTTCTTTGAGTTTTTCAGTTACATCACCCACACGTTTATCCGTCACCTGCATGAGGTGCCAACCATGTACCGTGCGAACAGGTTGGCTAATTTCATCAATTTCCAATTTTGCTAAGGTATCTTTAAATTCCGGAACATAGATGCTGGGATCTGCCCAGCCTAATTCACCACCTTTTAAGGCAGAGCCGGGATCGGCCGAGTGTTCTTTGGCCAGTTCTGCAAAGTCCGCTTCGCCAGCTAATAATTTCACTCTAAAATCTTTGAGCATATTCTGTGCTTTGTCATCACTGAGTATGACCGAAGGTTTGATCAATATGTGTCGAGATTGTAATTCGACCACTTCTACTTTTTCGATGCCACGGGTATCAATGATCTTTAAGATGTGAAAACCTGCGCCGCTGCGAATGGGGCCAATTAATGTATCTTTAGTTTTACCCTGCACTGCCTCAGCAAACAAAGTTGGCATAGAGTTAATGTTCATCCAGCCCAAATCTCCACCTTCCAGCGCCTTGGCACCGGACGAAGAGGCAGTAGCAATTTTTGAGAAGTTAGAGCCTTTGCTCAACAAGTCGATAACTTTACCCGCGGTGACTTTGGAGGCGGCCACGTCTTCATCATTCGGCTCTGCCGGGAAACCAATTAATATATGCCCTAAATTGTATTCCGCCTGGCTTCCGCCTTGCTCATCAATCAGTTTAACCAGGTTATTGATTTCCTGGGGAGTGATATAAACACGTCGGCGCACGTTGGCCCGACGCACTTCCCCGGTGACTAGTTCCTTGCGTACTGATTCCCGGTAGGTTTCATAGCTGATCCCTTCTGCCCCAACTTTCTCACGCAATTGAGCAATGCTGAGATTTTCACCCTGGGCAATACCGGCAATGGTTTGGTCTAATTGCGGGTCGCTAACTTGGATCCCCATACGCTCGGCCATTTGTGTCTGCAAGCTATCAATAATCAACCTTTCGATGGACTGGGTGCGCAGCACTCGGTCAGAAGGTAGTGTTTGATTATTAACAATAGCATTGGCTTTAACGTTGGCCACAAGCTCGCGAATTTGACTCTCTAGCACAACACCTTGGTCCACAATTACCGATACGCTATCGAGTTCTTGAGGAGCAGCTAGGGTGTTCGCTGAAAGGGTGGAGAATAACAACAGTGTTACAGCTATAAGTTTCATGATTAATTTTACTTGTTGGTTAAGTTCACACCTGGGTGCGTTTAATTAAGAGTTAATTCAACAGATAGGGCTGTCGGTATCCAAACAGGCCATCTTTGAGCATTTCACGACTGGCACTATTGCCTCCCAAACCTTTAAATACAAATTTGAAAGCCACGCCTGAATCGAATTCGTTGGTACTTTGCCTCCCGTCATTGTCAAATCTATTGCTGAGATGCCTTTGTACAACAAAACGCATGGCCCAACAACAAGATTCATATTGTATACCCGTGTAACTTTCAATAGTACGGTGTTGGTTCAGATCATGATACCAGCGGCTTACCCATTGCCAGTTTTTGGTCAGTGGCCAACTGGCAGTCAAGCCAACCTGGTTTATTTCTTCCCCAGACAATTCCCTTACATACCGATGATTAAGCTGCACTACTTTGGAAGCAGACAATTGATATTCCAATGATAGGCTGCTGCGCTCTATTTTATCCGTCACGGTCGATAATTGTGCTTCTGTTTGTGCGTACCATTTACTGCCTATCTGCCAATTTAACTCTGCAGCTAAGGCCGAACTGTCATCTTCTTTACGGGCTGCAGTGACTCGGTTGTCCTTGAGATAGAAAATCTGACCCAAGCTTAGCTTGAATTGTTCCCTATTATTTTTATCCAACACTCGGGTGGTCAAACCTAAGGTAATTTGATTTTTGTCACTTATCCTGTCCAGACCAGTAAATTTCTGGCCTCTAAATAATCCGGCGAAGTCATTAAATAGCCTGGTAGTATCATATAAACCGATATTGCTCTGATCTTCAAAACTGGTATATAAATACTGGGCTTTAGGCTCAAGAGTTTGTGTCACCTGCTCACCAAACCAACTTGTCGTGCGCTCAAATTCCAAAGCACCATACAGTTTGGCTTGCCCTAAGGTACGGCTCACTTCTTTTTCGAGGGGAGTGTTGTCGATATTTTCTTGATGATAATAGGTATGCAAAATTGTTGTTTCTGCTAACAGTTCTCCCCACTGAGATTGATAGGGAAAGCTCAAGGCCGGGGCAACATGCACTCGGGTGGCAGTGGGGCTGTCTGGATTATCATTATCAAAGAATGCCATTTCAGAATGCATAGCAAACTCAAAGCCGGCGCCTATCGCTGTTTGATAATTCAATTTCATCTCTGGCAGGGCGCGATAACTGTCTGGGTGGTCGCCAAGTATCTCAAAGTCTCTAAATTGCAGACTAAAATTTACTTGTTCGGAAAAGTAGTTGAGTCCAAGGGTTTGGTACAAATGAGTGTCGGCGCGGCTGTAAAAATCCGAGCCCAAATCGACGATATAATTACCATCACTCAAGCCATTTACCTCTGCATTAACTTGCCAATTTTCGGCAAACTGTCCGTTATGGGTAAAACGATAAAAATATCGGTCTTCACTGACTTCTGTATCCCTGTCATTGGCCAAATATTCAAGATTGAGCTGGCCATTGCTGCGCTCTGTCAAGTATCGGAATTCGGTTTTTAATTGAATGCCACGATTAGACATAAGGCGCGGGGAAATAGTGGCATCGTAATTCGGCGCAATATTCCAATAATATGGTTGCTCGTAACTTATACCGGTTGAAGTCGAACTGTCTATTAGCGGGAATAACAAACCGGTTTGTCGGGCATCACTGGCCGGAAAAGAAAAGTAGGGTAAATACAGGAGGGGGATATCCTTCACATAAAATCGTGCATGTTTTACCTCCCCCCGTTCTTCGTTAGGGCTTAAGGTAATGCTGCTAGCCTGAATACGCCAGTCTTCGCTGCCAGCAGGACAGCTGGAGAAGCTGACTTCTTGAAGATTGACGCCTTCGACTTCACTAAGGGTAATTTGCTCGGCATTACCTCGCCCATTGACGTTTGTTAGGCGATACCGCGTGTCTTTCAGTACCATCGTTTTAGTGTCCGTATTGAGTAACACGCTCTTGCTGTTTACCTTAAGCTGGGGATCCTGATAACTAACCTTACCTGATGCTATTAATTCCTGGGTACTTCTATCAATGCGCGCATGATCTGCGTTAATTTGCGCCCCATCACTAATTATTTCAACATTTCCCTGAAATTCCGCGACGGTATCCTGCTGTATCTCGGTGCTGTTGGCTATGACCTGAATCTGCCCTTGGGTGAGTTCAGTCTGCACCTTAAACGGTGCTACAGGTGCCAGACATATTTGCTGGGCAAGGCTGAGCGGGCTTACCAAGGTAAAAAAGCATAGAGATGTGAATTGCTTAATTTGCATACAGGACGTTAATAAAATCCCTTAAAGTTGATGTAAATGGGGCTATTAAAGTCGTAATTTTAAGGGTTTCGTGGCGATTTACCAGCAGACTTGCAAAAAAAGCCATATTTCGCCATTCTTGCATCTTAAAACAACTACCTTACGATGAGATTTAAGTTGAAACAACAACGGCAGACCGAACTCACAAATTGGCTGAATGATAGCACCCCATTTCATTGCTCACAGCTAAGCATGGTCTCTGGAGATGCCAGTTTTCGACACTATTTCCGCTTTATCGACCAGGGCAAGTCGTATATCGCCGTTGATGCACCACCGGAATCTGAAGACAGTCGTGCATTTGCTTCAGTTGCTGCGAGCTATCTGCAACAGGGTGTGCCAGTGCCGATTATTTATGCCATTGATCACAGTTTGGGGTTTTACTGTTTGCAGGATTTTGGTGATATATTATTCGCCGACGGCCTTGACCCCCAGCAGAGTCACTCTTTATATCGTGCTGCGCTGAGTCACTTACCCAAGATCCAAATCTGTATAGGTACCGACCAAGGCGAGTTACCTTCTTTTGACGAGGCTCTGCTGGCCAGAGAATTTGAACTCTTTAGCCACTGGTTATTGGAGGCGCACCTAAAACTTAAGTTGGATGCTAATGAATTGGCTATGATCGAACAGACGTTTAGTTTTTTACGTAAGAATTTTTTTGCTCAACCCCAGGTAGGCGTGCACAGGGATTATCACTCTCGCAACCTAATGCTGCTGGAGAATGACGAGATCGGTATAATTGATTTTCAAGATGCGGTAGTCGGCCCTATTACTTACGACGCCGCCTCATTGCTTAGAGATTGTTATCAAACCTGGCCAGCAGCGCTGGTATATACCTGGCTTAAACCATGGCATGCTGAATTTTACAGCCAGTACCCCTGGTCGGTGTTCAAATGTTGGTTTGATTTGACTGGAATGCAGCGGCATATAAAAGCCAGCGGGATTTTTGCCCGTTTGCATCATCGAGATGGAAAACAAGCCTACATACAGAATATACCGAATACCTTGCAATACCTGGTTGAGGTGGGAGGCCAATACGCGGAATGTAGTGAGTTTGCCCAATTGGTCGCGACAAAAATCAAGCCTGCTGCAGAGCAAGCGTGTAACTGATTGACTGAATAATATGACAATAACCGCGATGATATTAGCCGCAGGGCGAGGGGAGCGCATGCGTCCCTTAACTGATATTACCCCTAAACCTTTGCTTAAGGTCAATGGTAAACCCTTGATCGAGTACCATATTGAAGGCCTGGTAAAGGCAGGTTATGAACGCATTGTTATCAACCACGCCTGGTTAGGTCAACAAATCGAAGACACGCTTGGGGATGGCAAACGTTTTGGCGTTCAACTGCTCTACTCACCAGAGTATACGGCTCTTGAAACCGCCGGAGGGATAGTCAAGGCCCTACCTCTGCTTTGCCCGACAGCACAAGATCAACAGTTTACTGTGGTGAGTGCAGACATTTTTACCGACTTTGATTTTAGCCTGTTACCCACAGTGCTAGGGCAGGATCTCGCTCATTTGGTGATGGTGAGTAATCCACTTCACCATCAGGATGGGGATTTTTACTTTCGTCAGGGTCGCTTAGGTGATATTCAGGGGGAAAAGCTAACTTTTAGCGGTATTGCTGTTTATCAGCGTACATTTTTTGACGAGCTGGTTGCACGACAAACTCCTGTCATGCGGTTGGCGCCATTGTTAAATGATGCAATTGACCAGCAGCTTGTCAGTGGGCAAAACCATTTGGGTTGTTGGAGTGATATAGGTACGCCAGACAGATTGGCAGAGTTAAATGTGAATGGAGTAACAGAGCAGTCATGATCGGAAGAATTTTAGGCACCATTTTTGGTTTTATGTTTGGGCGCATTCCCGGGGCAATATTAGGCTATGTAGTCGGCCACTATTTCGACAAGAGTTATAGCCAGAACTTTAATCAAAAGGGTGGTTTTAACCGTTTTTTTACTTCTGGAGACGAATTTAAGAAGCAAGCCATATTTTTTCATACCCTATTTTCGGTAATGGGGCACCTTGCTAAGGCCGACGGTAAAGTCAGTGATGCAGAAATTCGTCTGGCCAGTGACTTGATGGATCAAATGAACTTGCAGGGGGATACCCGCAAAGAAGCTCAGCAGGCGTTTAGGGAAGGTAAATCTGCGGACTTCCCTTTAAAAGAAACCATTGTCGAGTTTAGGGACTCGTGCCATGGCCGTCGGGATATTCTGCAAGTGTATTTGGAGATATTGATCCAGGTCGCCTATGTTGATGGGAAGTTAGATAAGGCTGAGCAACAGATATTAGAAAATGTTGCCATGCATCTGGGTTTCAAACAGCATGATTTGCTGTATTTATTATCGGTTTATGAAGCAGAATTGCGTTTTAGACAAAGTGGCAAGGGATACCAACAACAGCATGGTGGCTCGCACCAGCAAGGCAGCCGACCGGCCTATTCAAGTCAGCAATCTCTGGACGATGCTTATCGCATATTGGGAGCTAAAAAGACTGACGATGATAAGAATATTAAGAAAGCCTATCGCAAATTGATGAGCGAGCATCACCCAGATAAGCTGGTGTCAAAGGGGCTGCCCAAACAAGCCCTGGAATTAGCCAAGGCTAAGACCCAGGATATTCAAGGGGCTTACGAATTGATCAAAGAAAAGCGCGGATTCAGATAGACCTATTTTATTCGGTCAAGCTGAACTGGAAATTTTAAACTTAATTAAGTTTGCCTTCAGCTAAGATTCATCCTAGCGGCCCACACTACGTCTAGTTTCTTAGAAGGAGTGTGTGATGAAAAACAGCAGCAGAATATTATTATCTGGTATATTAGCGTTTGGCGTTGTAGGCCAGGCAAGTGCACAAAGCTGGTCGACAAAGTCAGTTGAAAAACATCTGGGTAATACCAGTGAAGTGATTACTAAGTCTTCTGAGGCCGCAAAAAATGTCAATGATCCCCTGACAAAAACAGCGCAAGGTAAAAATTCAGCTAGTCAGCAAAGCACGAGCTTTGCGCAGTCACAAAGTGCAATTACCCTCTTAGCAAGGCCCCAGGTGCAAGCCTTGGATCACGAGTTTTGGATCTATGACGCTCAGGTCACACTTTATAGTGATCCGGACTTTGACGGTTACTACCATCACTTCTCTGTTGAATTTGACGCCGACACGGTTTTTGAACATGCCGACGTCTATGCTCGGCTTTATCTTGGCCGGGGCGAAGTGTTTCAGGAATATCACACTAGCTCGGTGTTTCATATTAACGGTGAAAGCACAGAAGACAGCTTTGAAGTCGACAGTGAATTGTTGACCGGTTTCCCCAGTGGTGATTACGAGTTGCTGATTGAATTATATGATGCGGTCAATGACGAACTTGTTGCCACCCTTGACGGCAATAGCGATGCTGATTTGTATTTGTTAGCTCTGGAAAGTGAGGATTTCGAAGAAGTTTATGTGGAGCCTCGTGTTGTGATCATCGATGAGAATGGTGGCAGTATGGCCTATTTGACTTTGCTACTGTTGCCACTTGCACTTTATCGCTTACGTAAACAGCTTAAGCCAACAAGGCCTAACCCGCCTTGTTGGCATTATTTTCTGCTTCATCAATAACCTGAGTAACGACCTTCTGTACTAACTTTACCCGACCCTGTTTTAGCAGTGAGTCACGCAGCACATACTCGATTTGTGCGTTGACGCTGCGTAGATCATCATCTGCCCAGCGTTGCATGGCGGCCAATACGTCAGCACTTATTCTCAGTGGATAGGCTTTTTTAGACAAAATATCTGCGCCTATTATTAGTACAGTGAGCCAGTGTTAACCACCGGTTGAGTATGTTTATCACTGCACAGGACCACCAGTAAATTACTGACCATGGCTGCCTTGCGCTCCTCGTCTAGCTCTACGACTTTTCGCTCACTGAGTTTTTCCAGGGCCATTTCTACCATGCTTACCGCGCCTTCGACTATCTTGCTACGAGCGGCAATGATCGCGGTGGCCTGTTGGCGCTGTAACATGGCGCTGGCAATTTCCTGGGCATAGGCCAGATGACTGATACGCGCTTCATGCACCGTCACACCGGCTCTACCCATGCGTTCCTGAATTTCTTCTTTCAACCTATCAGATATTTGCTGAGGATGACTGCGCAGGGCAATTTCACTATGACTATCGTCTTGCGGATCATAACTATAGCTGCTGGCCATATTACGTAGAGCCGATTCGCTCTGAATGCTGACATAGCTCTGATAACTATCTACTTCAAACATGGCTTCGGCAGTATCGGTTACTGACCACACCACCACCGTAGCAATTTCAACCGGGTTGCCTTGATTGTCATTCACTTTGATCTTAGCCGATTCAAAATTTCGTATGCGTAGTGAGATGGCGTGGCGCATAAAAAGTGGAATAGTCCAGCGCAGGCCGGTGCGTTTTTCGGTGCCCACATAGCTGCCAAACAAAGTCATAACTTTGCCTTGATTGGGCTGAATCATAAAAAAACCTGTCCAACATACCAACACCAAAACGGTAAAAAATAAACTAACAGGCACCCAAATCTGATTGGCCAACATAAGGCCAAAACCTATCTGTAATAAGGGTAATACCGCAAAAAATGCCAAGTAACCATTAATCGAAAACCCTTGTTTTTCAGTTATCATGCTTAATTCCAATTGATATTATAATGATATCAATTTAGCTTGTTTTCAGAAAGATACTGATGCAAGGATTTTTGGACTGCTACTATTAGACTGCCTTGGCTTTAAGGTTCTCAAATATCAATCGTGCGGCTAATTTGGCGCCTCGGTATTACTGTTTGATATGGTTTTCGAAAATACATTCAAGCCAAGTAGGTATGCTGATACTTTTTTGCGTTAACAAATTTTTGTTGATATCAAGCTTAGCAATTAATGTGAAAGGTCTCTCGATTGAATTATTATCATAAAAAAGCACATTGTCGCAAAACGGAATAGCTCGTTTTACGTTTTCCATGGTGCGCGGTATGCGATTAATAATTTTATCTGTAGGTACATTGTGACCCCCAGTATTCACTCTGCTTATCACCCGAGCAATGTTGGTAGTTGGATCGTCGAGGTGGATATAGATAAGATTGACCGTATAGCCAAATCCTTTGGCGAGAGCGAGAAAATCAACCTTAGAGATATGGGAAAATACGGTTTCAAAACAAAAAGATAATCCTGCATGAACCGCTGCAAGGCGCTGCTTTGCAACTATTTTTGCCGCTTCGTAGCTATGGACTTCAGGATTGTCCTGGAAGTTTTTTTTAGCGAATTCATCTGCATTATAAAAAGGAATGTCTTTGCCTGCTAAGAATTGCTGGTAAAACGTGCTTTTTCCAGAGCCATTGCCGCCAACTAGGGCATACAGAACCTTATTTGGCACAGGCAAAAAATTTACCTTTAACGATTTCTCCATCCTCACGACTACCGTCAGGGTGTATTGCTTGCAAGAATCCTTTACGAGCAGGGGAGGGTTGATAGCGCGTCACACCAGCGCTTAAAATAGCTTGTGTAAGCTTGCCATTCTCACTTTCCGTTGCCACTTCGTTTATCAAGTCGTCTATATCAAGTTTGGGCGGGGCTTTAGGGGTGATAGCAACATCACAATGGCCTGATAGCAACTGAGTTATTTCATTATTGTCGAGCTTACCTGTGAGCTGCATGCCCACCGATGCCCAAAACTCTACTTGCTCATTTACGCTTCGATTCATAATTCCGGCAACAACAGTGGCACGATTAACCAAGCCCTCTTCAAGTCTTAATGGATTACTGTGTTTTGGCATACGTCACCCTTTAGTTAGCTTGACAATTTATATTGTAGCTAATCGCTACAGTATAATCAAATCGCTCTAAATGACTTATTTGGTTTGATCAGGATAAATTTAGGTGTATTGGCTGACTTAGCTGCCTTTATTTCGAAGCAGCCTTGGCTTTAATAATTTCAAATATTAACCTGGCGGCCAGTTTGGCGGTTCTGTTGTCCTGGTCGTAGAGGGGATTCATTTCGGCGATATCGGCCAGATGCCAACTGTAGTCATATTCAAGTTGGGATTTTGTCAGCCAGTGGATCATATCGATCACAAATTCGGGGGAAATTCCCAGCGAGCTTGGGGCGCTGACACCAGGGGCTATATGGGCAGGAAATACATCCAGACAAATCGTTAGATATAACTCATTTACGCCTTTGAGGAAGGGAGTCAATAGGGCTTGGGCTGCGGCTTGCAAACATTCCCTGTCGAGTAAATAAGGTACCCTGAGCTGCCGGGCATAGGAAAATAGCGCTTGGGTATTGGCGGTCTCGGCCACCCCGAGACAAGCATAGTTAAACGGCTTGTTGTTTTGTAGACAATGCTCGGCTATCTGGTGAAAAGGCGTGCCGGAGCTGGCGGATGGGGAGGGCTTTCTTAAATCAAAGTGGGCGTCAAAATTGATGATGCCTATCCGGGTGTTTGGCTTTGACTCAAGGTGTTTGAACAGTCCCTGATAACTTCCCCAGGCTATTTCATGGCCGCCTCCTAAACCTATTACCAGAGAATGTTGTTTTAGGGCCTCGGTGATATTTTGACCATAGTGGGTCTGAGCTTCTGTTAAATCTTGTTCCGCAATAACTGTGCCCCAATCTGTCATTGGCTGCTCGCTGTGCCAGGCAATATTTGCCAGGGCATCGCGTATTTTATCGGGCCCATTCTGGGCACCCATACGGCCCTTATTGGCCTGCACACCGAGATCACAGGCAAAGCCGACTAAAGCGCTTCCACTCTGATCGCAAGCCCGGTTTAGCTTCTGATGCCAGCGTAAACCTTGTTCACCATCTTCGCTGTCTTCACGGCCCTGCCATTGATACGTTTTGTCTAGCTTAGACATGTTGCCCCCTAAGCCAGATAGCGCTGGGGCGGTTGTGATTGATGCCGTAGACCAATTCGGAGGGATGCTCGATATCCCACAAGCATAAATCCGCATCCATTCCCTGCTCTATCTTACCTTTGTTTGTTAGGCCTAAGGCCCTAGCGGCATTAACCGTGGTGCCTCTTAATGCCTCTTCCGGGGTCAAGCCAAAAAACACACTGGCCATGTTCATGGCGGTGAGCAGGGATGCCAACGGTGAACTGCCGGGATTAAGATCCGTCGCGACAGCCATGGGGACCTTATGCTCCCTGAGCGCCGCGACAGGTGGCTTTTTGGTTTCGTTTAAAAAGTAGAAGGCGCCAGGTAACAGCACCGCCACCGTGCCTGCATCTTTGAGTGCTGCCACGTCGCTAGGTTCAAGGTACTCTATATGGTCAACCGACCATGCGCCAAAGTCGGCGGCTAACTTCGCGCCTTTGAGATCGGACAACTGCTCAACATGGGCTTTTATGCCAAGGCCATGTTGTTTGGCGGCGATAAACACCCGTTCGCATTGCTGGGGTGAAAAACCGATAGACTCACAAAATACGTCCACGGCCACGGCCAGTTTGCGTCTGGCAATTTCCGGAATAACCTGCTGACAGATAAAGGTGACATAGTCGTCGGGCTTATCTTTGTATTCTGCCGGCACCGTGTGAGCGCCCAGGTAAGTAGCAATGATATTGACTGGCAGTTGCTGCTCAAGCTCACGGGCGATTTCAAGCATTTTAATTTCTGTATCCAGATCCAATCCATAGCCGGACTTTATTTCGATACAGGTCACGCCTTCTTCAAGCAATCTAGCGGCGCGCTTGATAGCACTTGCTAGCAGTTGTGCTTTACTCGCTTTGCGGGTCGCATTCACGGTACTTTGTATACCCCCACCTTGCTGGGCAATTTCGGTGTAACTTAGGCCTTGTAGGCGTTTTTCAAATTCTGTGGCGCGATTGCCGCCATAGATCAGGTGGGTATGACAATCAATCAATCCCGGCAGCATCCAGCTATTCTGACCGTCGTAGCACTGATCTCCGGTAAAGGTCTGGGAGTTTTCGCCCACGTACTCGATCACCCCGTCGCTTATAGCCAGCATCGCGTTTTCAATGCTGCCATAGGGCCGGTTGTTGTCTTGCATTGAAGCAATGCGTACATTTTTAATTAACAGCTCACAATGTTTGACCATGATCTCGCCTGATTATTTTTTGCGATGAGTTTACTTGTACATACTTGTATATACAAGTTGAATGAAGTAAATTGCAGCCATTCGAATATTGAGATTGCTGACTATGCAGCCCCGCTTTGTACAGATCAAATCCAACATACTGGAACAGATTGAAAACGGTAAGATGAAACCGGGGGACAAGGTGCCCTCGGAAAACCAGCTCGCCGAGTCTTTTTCGGTTAGTCGGATGACTGCTCGCCGGGCCTTAAGTGACTTGGTGGCTGAGGGCATACTGCTTCGTTCTCAGGGTTTGGGAACCTTTGTGGCTGATCATCGCCCCATGACTTCGATGCTAGAAATAAAAAGCATCAATGAAGAAATTACTCAGCGTGGTCATGCCTATGGTAATCAGCTGATTAGCCTAGAGACCGTCTGTGCCAATGAGCAGCAAAGTACCTGGTTGGGGGTGATGGCCGGAAGCGACTTATTTCATAGCAAAATAGTCCATTTAGAAAATAACCTGGCGATTCAACTAGAGGATCGATTGGTCAATCCCCTCTGGGCGCCGGATTACTTGCAGCTTGATTTTAACCAGAGCACCGCCAACCAATATTTATCTAAAGTGGCACCCCTTACCCAGGCCGATCACGCGATTGAAGCCATATTGCCAAGCCAGACGAGTGCCACCTTACTCAATATTTCCCTTGACCAGCCTTGCCTGCAAATCAGCCGCAGAACCTATTCTGCCAAAGGCATAGTCAGTCACGCGCTGCTCACCCACCCCGGAAATCGTTATCGCATGGGCGGTCATCTTGATTTCCCGCAAAGTAAATAGGACAAAAACATGAACAGACATGATCCAAGCAGAAACATAACTGCACCCAGAGGCACAAAACTCAATGCGAAGAGTTGGCAGTGCGAAGCCCCTCTGCGCATGTTAATGAATAATCTTGATCCAGAGGTGGCCGAGCACCCCGACGATTTGGTGGTATATGGCGGCATCGGCAGAGCAGCAAGGGATTGGGAGTGTTATGACAAGATAGTAGAGGTGCTAAAGCGCCTGAATGACGATGAAACCTTGTTAGTGCAAAGCGGCAAGCCGGTTGGTGTATTCCCGACCCACGAAAACGCCCCCAGAGTATTGATCGCCAATTCAAACCTGGTGCCCCACTGGGCAACATGGGAACACTTTAACGAGTTGGATAAACAAGGTCTAATGATGTACGGCCAGATGACGGCGGGTTCGTGGATCTATATTGGCTCCCAGGGGATAGTGCAAGGCACTTTCGAGACCTTTGTCAGCGTAGCAAAAGTCCATTTTAATGGTGATGCAAAGGGACGTTGGGTCTTAACTGGCGGTCTTGGGGGGATGGGCGGTGCCCAGCCACTGGCGGCAACCATGGCGGGATTTTCCATGCTGGCGGTTGAAGTGGATGAAAGTCGTATCGATTTTAGGATCAAGTCAGGTTACTTAGATAAAAAAGCTACGTCTGTGGCGGAAGCCTTACAGATGATTGAGCAGGCTCGCTCACAAAATGCGCCAGTATCGGTGGGTTTGTTGGCAAATGCGGCGGATGTCTTTCCTCAATTATTGGCCGAAGGCGTGGTGCCGGACGTAGTGACCGATCAAACCAGTGCCCACGATCCCCTAAACGGTTATTTGCCTCAGGGCTGGACCTTAGAGCAAACCGCCGCCATGCGTAAGCAAGATGAGCAGAAGGTGGTCAAGGCCGCCAAAAAGTCCATGGCCGTGCAAGTGCAAGCCATGTTGGGCTTGCAGCAAAAAGGCTCGGCAACCCTGGACTATGGTAACAACATACGGCAAATGGCTCTGGAAGAAGGTGTGAAAAACGCCTTTGACTTCCCGGGCTTTGTGCCCGCTTATATTCGCCCCTTGTTTTGCCAGGGCATAGGGCCATTTCGCTGGGTGGCTTTATCTGGCGATCCGGAAGATATCTATAAAACTGACGCCAAAGTCAAAGAGCTTATTCCCGATAATCCACAACTGCATCGTTGGCTGGATATGGCCAGGAAGCGCATACAGTTTCAGGGCCTACCCGCCCGTATTTGCTGGGTGGGTTTAGGTGATCGACAAAAACTTGGATTGGCTTTTAACGAGATGGTCAGAACCGGTGAGTTAAGCGCGCCGATCGTGATCGGTCGAGATCATCTTGATTCAGGCTCTGTTGCCTCACCCAATCGAGAAACGGAAAGCATGTTAGATGGCTCAGATGCCGTATCTGACTGGCCCATACTCAATGCTATGTTAAATACCGCAGGTGGGGCGACTTGGGTGAGCTTGCACCATGGCGGCGGGGTAGGGATGGGCTTTAGCCAGCATTCAGGAGTGGTGATTTTGTGTGACGGCACCGAAGATGCCGATAAACGCATCGCCCGCGTATTGCATAACGACCCGGCCACCGGGGTGATGCGCCATGCTGATGCAGGCTATGAAATTGCACAACGCTGTGCCCGTGATAAAGGTCTGGATTTACCCATGCTTGAAGGATGTAAATAAGATGGAACAAATACTATTGCAACCGGGCGAATTAAGCCTGAATCTGCTACGCCAAGTGCAGCGCAAACATATTCCACTGGCCTTAGCCGACAGTGCTAAGCCTAATATCAATGCTGCCGAGCAAGTTGTGCTGGAAGTCATTCGTCAGGGCCGCACGGTATATGGGATCAATACCGGTTTTGGTTTGCTGGCCAATACCCGTATAGATGTGTCTGAACTGGAGCTATTGCAGCGCAGCATTGTCCTATCCCATGCCGCAGGTATTGGCGACTTTATGTCACCAGATACCGTTCGCCTGATGATGTTACTGAAAATAAACTCCCTTTCCCGGGGCTATTCGGGGATCCGCCTAAAGGTTATTGAAGCCCTTATCGCCTTATACAATGCCGAGGTTTACCCAGCCATTCCGGAAAAAGGTTCAGTGGGTGCATCGGGAGATTTAGCTCCCCTGGCCCATATGAGTGTGGTGTTATTGGGTGAAGGAGAAGTCTTTCATAAGGGACAAAGATTGAGTGCTAAAGAAGGACTTGTTATAGCCGGACTCGAACAAATTGCCTTAGCACCCAAAGAAGGCTTAGCCTTGTTAAATGGTACTCAGGCCTCCACTGCCTTTGCTTTACAAGGCTTATTTGGTGCCGAGTGCGCACTGTATAGTGCCATCGCCATCGGTTCCTTAAGTGTAGATGCCGCCCAAGGCTCTAGAGTGCCCTTTGATGAGCGTATTCATCAAGCGAGAGGCCATAAGGGGCAAATTGATATTGCACAAGCCTATCGGAGCCTGTTAATGCAATCTGAAATTGGCTTGTCTCATGAAGGCTGTGAGAAGGTACAAGACCCGTACTCCTTAAGATGCCAGCCTCAGGTGATGGGCGCGTGTTTGCAGCATATCCGTTATGCCGCGGATACCCTGGTAACTGAGGCCAACGGTGTTTCAGATAACCCACTGGTGTTTGCTGATAGCGGCGATATTCTCTCCGGTGGTAATTTTCACGCCGAGGCTGTGGCGATTACGTCCGATATGCTGGCGATTGCCTTATGTGAAATCGGCGCTTTGTCTGAGCGACGCATGGCATTGCTGATCGATCCGAATTTAAGCAACTTGCCGCCATTTTTAGTGAACAACGGCGGAGTTAATTCCGGGTTTATGATCGCTCAGGTCACCAGTGCTGCCCTGGCCAGTGAAAACAAAACCTACGCTCACCCGGCGTCCGTTGATTCATTGCCGACCTCTGCAAATCAAGAAGATCATGTATCGATGGCAACTTTTGCCGCCCGTCGCCTGCGGGATATTTACGACAACGTCAGTGGCATATTGGCAATTGAATGGCTTGCCGCCGCCCAGGGAGTGGATTTTAGAGAACCGTTAAAGACCAGTGAAAAATTAGAGGGTGTTAAAGCCCTGCTCAGACAAGAGGTGTTTTTCTACGATAAAGATCGTTATTTTTCTCCTGATATCGAAGCGGCAAAACGACTGATTAAAAATAGTAGTTTGATGGATCAAGTGGATTTAGCGCTTATCTAATACCATCCATCTTAATCTGTGATATCGATGGTTGCATCTTCGGGCCTGAAGGCCCTCCTACAGGCTTTGAGATTCTTTTGTAGGACCGTCTTTAGGCGGGAAGAGCAGGGTGCGATGGGGTGGGCCGTTCTACCTCTACCTCAGACCTTGATGTAATCTTCTTCGGGCCTGAAGGCCCTCCTACAGGCTTTGAGATTCTTTTGTAGGACCGCCTTTAGGCGGGAAGAACAGGGTGTAATGGGGTGATCGATGGGCTTGGTAATATTGAACCTTGATATAATCTTCTTCTTCGGGCCTGAAGGCCCTCCTACAGGGGGAAATCAGGCTGTATTAGCCGCGCTCAACGGGTGAGCGAGATGTGTTCGTAGGATTGGGCAAAGAAAGGGCAGCAATTAAGATGGAACGGTATAACGACCCAGGTGAGGTGGTATTAGTTGATTCTGACGATGCAGACATAAAAAAACCGGCTTAAAGCCGGTTTTTCGTATCTAGTCTAAATAACTATTCTTTGCTGCGACCAGCCCGCTTACGATCGTTTTCGGTAAGAAGTTTCTTACGAAGACGAATGCTAAGGGGGGTGACTTCTACCAGTTCATCGTTATCGATAAACTCCAGTGCTTGCTCCAACGACAAAACGATGGGCGGCACTAGGGTCTGCGCTTCGTCGGTACCAGAGGAACGTACGTTAGTCAGCTGCTTGCCTTTTAGGGCGTTAACGGTGAGGTCGTTTTCACGGGTATGGATGCCGATAAGCATACCTTCATACACTTCCGCTCCATGCCCAATAAACATGCGACCACGCTCTTGTAAGTTAAAGATGGCATTGGTTAAGGCTTTACCGGTTGCATTGGCGACCAAAACGCCGTTTTTACGCTGACCAATATTACCGCCTTTGTGGGGGCCATAATGATCGAAAGTATGATAAAGCAAACCAGAACCAGAGGTCATGGTCATAAAGTCGGTTTGAAAACCAATCAAGCCGCGGCTAGGGATGATGAAGTCCAAACGAATACGGCCTTTACCATCTGGAGACATATTGGTCAGTTCACCTTTACGTAAACCAAGTTGCTCCATGACTGAGCCTTGATGCTCTGCTTCACAGTCAATGGTAACCGTTTCAAAGGGCTCTTGTAATTGTCCGTCTATTTCACGCAAAATGACTTCAGGGCGAGATACGGCTAATTCGAAACCTTCACGGCGCATGTTCTCAATCAAGATACCTAAGTGCAATTCACCACGGCCGGATACGCGAAATTTGTCCGGATCAGGTGTCTCGTCAACACGTAGTGCTACGTTGTGGACTAATTCTGATTGCAGGCGTTCCATAATGTTACGAGTGGTAACGTACTTACCTTCTTTTCCGCAGAAAGGAGAGGTATTGACCTGGAAGGTCATAGTCACAGTCGGCTCGTCAACGGATAGAGGCGGCAATGCTTCTACCTTATTCACATCACAGACCGTGTCGGAAATTTTCAGTTCGCCTAAACCGGTTATGGCAATGATGTCGCCGGCACTGGCACTCTCAATTTCATTTCTGTCCAGACCCATGTAGCCCAGTACCTGGCCCAGTTTACCGTTACGGCTCTTGCCGTCGGCACCGACTATCGTCACTGGTTGGTTTGATTTGATGGTACCGCGGGTAACACGACCCACGCCGATTACGCCCACGTAAGAGTTGTAGTCTAACTGGGAAATCTGCATTTGAAAGGGACCTTCTGAATCAGAGGGCGGCGCTTCCACATGCTTAACGATGGTTTCAAACAAAGGTGTCATATCTTCACTTGTCTCATCGGCATCGTTTGATGCCCAACCATTTAGTGCTGAGGCATAGACAACCTGGAAATCCAATTGTTCGTCTGTAGCACCCAGGTTATCAAACAAATCAAAGACTTGATCGATTACCCAATCGGGGCGAGCGCCGGGCTTATCAATCTTATTGATAACCACAATCGGCTTTAAACCCTGGGCAAAGGCTTTTTGCGTCACAAAACGTGTCTGTGGCATAGGGCCTTCCTGAGCATCGACTAATAGAAGCACAGAATCAACCATCGACATTACCCGTTCAACTTCGCCACCAAAATCGGCGTGTCCAGGGGTGTCTACTATATTAATGCGGTAATCGTTCCATTTGATCGCAGTATTTTTAGCAAGTATGGTAATGCCACGCTCTTTTTCGATGTCATTTGAGTCCATGACTCGCTCTTCAGCTTCACCTCGGCTTTCAAGTGTGCCAGACTGCTGTAAAAGTTTATCAACAAGCGTAGTTTTGCCGTGGTCAACGTGGGCAATAATTGCTATGTTCCTCAAGTTGTCGGTCGAGGTTTGCGATGTGCTCATGGTAATTTCTCTAGTGGTGACGGACAGTTCCGTCATTAACTGAATTTATTAGGGCGCGGATTGTACAGTTTTATCCTGCGTTTAGCGAATAACAAATAGCCTTTAGGCAATAATTAAGCGTTTAAAGTAAAGATACAAAATATCTGCAAACAGATAACATGCAGTTTAATGGTGCAATATTAAACATATCGCACCATAGTGGTGCGGTGGTGCAGCGTCGCGGTGCAATTCACCGGGCAGCTTGAGTGTAAGAACCCTCGGAATTCAGTTATTAAAGGCATTAATCGATTTGTACTTTGTGGCATGATTATCGCTTCAGCGCTACCTAAGTCATATTTTCAATATTTATCACGTTACACATTATTTATTAATCTGGAGGACATTATGTCAATACAAAAGGTTTTGGACCTTATTCAAGAAAGCGAAGCAAAATTTGTCGATTTACGCTTTACCGATACCAAAGGTAAGGAACAGCATGTTTCGATACCGACTCATCAGGTGAATGACGAGTTTTTTGAAGAAGGCAAAATGTTTGATGGTTCGTCCATCTCGGGTTGGAAAGGCATTAACGAGTCAGACATGATCCTCATGCCTGATCCAGAAACTGCGGTATTGGACCCTTTTGCCGAAGAAACACAAATTAACATCCGTTGTGACATTCTTGATCCAACGACGATGCAGGGCTACGATCGTGATCCTCGCTCCGTCGCCAGACGTGCAGAAGCATATTTGACCTCGACGGGCATTGGCGACAAAGTATTGTTCGGACCTGAGCCTGAATTCTTCCTGTTTGATGACGTGCGTTTCCATTCTGATATGTCTGGCTCGTTTTATAAAATTGAAGCCCATGAAGCCAAATGGAACTCTGGTTCAGAATACGAAGACGGTAACCTGGCTCATCGCCCAGGCGTGAAAGGCGGTTATTTCCCCGTACCACCGGTAGACTCCTCCCATGATATCCGTGCGGCGATGTGCATGGTAATGGAAGAAATGGGTTTAACGGTTGAAGCGCATCACCACGAAGTGGCGACCGCAGGCCAAAACGAAATTGCCTGTTTGTTCAATACCTTAGTAAAAAAAGCGGACGAAATTCAAATATACAAGTATGTGGTACATAACGTGGCCCATGCCTACGGTCAAACGGCTACCTTTATGCCTAAGCCTTTGGTTGGCGACAATGGTTCTGGTATGCACTGTCACATGTCAATCAGTAAAGATGGTGTGAACACCTTCGCGGGTGACAAGTACGCAGGTATGTCTGAAGAAGCTCTTTATTATATTGGTGGGATAATCAAGCACGCTCGTGCTATCAATGCTTTTGCCAACGCTTCAACTAACTCTTACAAGCGTTTGGTTCCGGGTTTTGAAGCGCCGGTAATGTTGGCTTATTCTGCTCGTAACCGTTCAGCTTCTATTCGTATACCCCACGTAAGCAGTGAAAGAGCACGTCGTATTGAAGTGCGTTTCCCTGACCCGACGGCTAACCCTTATTTAGCTTTCACCGCGATGCTTATGGCTGGCCTCGACGGGATCAAAAACAAAATTCATCCTGGCGATCCAATGGACAAAGATCTGTATGATCTTCCTGCTGAAGAAGCGGCTGAAATCCCGACGGTTGCCAGCTCCCTTGAGCAAGCATTGGCCGCTCTGGACGATGACCGTGAGTTCTTAACTGCTGGTGGTGTTATGTCTGACGATATGATCGACGCTTATATCGCCCTTAAGAATGATGAAGTACAAACTTTGAATATGTCTACTCACCCGGTTGAGTTTGATATGTACTACAGCTGCTAGTACAGCTTATCCCCGTCATCCTTGAAGCTGCATGTTTGTTGGCTGCACTCGTTCGCTGCCGCCATGCAATTCCAATGATTTTGGGTATATATATGCTTAAGATATTGAAAGTAATACCAAGCCCGCACTTGCGGGCTTTTTTTTAAGCCAAATATCGTTACACTAGGCTTTGAAATTGGGAGAGGCATATGAAAGCTTTGAGTATTATTTTTGTGCTGTTGAGCATGAGTCTCAACGCGTCAGTTGTTTATAAAACAGTCAATCTAGACGGCTCGATAACCTTTAGTGATGTGCCAAGTGAAGGGGCTGAAAAACTTGATGTATCTACAAGTAATAGCGTCGTTATGCCAGCACTAGTATCACCACAAGCAAAAACAAACAGAACCGCAAAAAGCCTTAAACAAACTCAAATGCAGTATCAGTTAAACGTTATTTCCCCCAGCCCAGAACAAACTATCCGCAGTAATATTGGCAAGATGAAAGTTGTTGCCAGCATTACGCCCAACGTACCTGGAAATTACCAACTGCTGCTCAACGGGGTTTTGCATAAGTCCCAAACTAGTGGCACATTTCAGCTCAAAGATATGCAAAGAGGTGAATATACTGCTCAGGTTCGCTTTGTTGGTAACTCAGGCAAGGTCCTTGCATTAACTGATATGCAGACCTTCTATCTGCACAAAGCCTCTGCCTTGATTAAGGCTAATTAGTAGTAGTCTAACTATTTCGCATCAAATTCAGGCAGACATTTAAGCTAACGCACCAACATGGTGCTATATGTATACTGGAACCATGACTTTGCCGGTAAAACCAGAAAACGTGCTCGATAACCTTTCAACCGCTGTCATTTTATTGGATGGGGAGTTGAGTGTCAGACAAGCTAATCATGCTGCCCAGGCTATATTGGAACGCAGCTTGAATCTGCTGCTTGGCTGTTCGATTGAACAGCTAATTACTCACTCCAGCCTCGATTTTATGCGCTTCAAGCACAGTATGCAGCATGGTGAGGGCTATTCTGACAGCGATGTGCAGCTTACCTTCAGCGATGGTAGACATACTCAGGCTGACGTCTCAGTAACTTGTCTCAATGACGATGGCTACGGCTTGCGCCTGTTGTTGGAAATTCGGCTAATCGAACAGCAAAAAAGGATCAGCCAGGAAACACAGCAATGGGCACAACAGCAGGCGGCACGAGAGTTAATTCGGGGTCTTGCCCATGAAATCAAAAACCCTTTAGGCGGGATAAGAGGTGCGGCACAATTATTAGAAAAACAGCTGCCGTCGGCGGATTTAAAAGAATTTACCAGCATGATCATCGAGCAGTCAGATCGTTTAACAAACTTAGTTGACCGTCTACTTGGTCCTAATTCCCGGCCTAATTTTCAGTGGCATAATATCCATGAGGTGCTGGAAAAAGTTTGTGCCCTGGTGCGTTTAGATTTAAGTCACGATATCTGCATCGTTCGGGATTACGATCCCAGTATTCCAGATATGAATTTTGACCAGGATATGTTGCAACAGGCTACTTTGAATATTGTACGCAATGCGGGGCAAGTGTTAACTGAGCACAAGCAGGCTCACGGTGAAATCAAGATCGTCACACGTATTGAGCGCCAGGTCACCATTCATGGCGCCCGTTTCCCTCTATGCGCGAAAATTCAAGTCATTGACAACGGTCCCGGTGTGCCAAACGAGCTAAAAGACACACTTTTTTATCCCATGGTGACGGGCAAGAAATACGGAACTGGACTGGGTCTGTCAATTGCTCAAACCTTGATAGACCATCACCGAGGGAAAATTGAAGTTGAGAGTTGGTCTGGGCACACAGAATTCACCCTATATTTACCAATTGATAAAAAGGAAGCAGATTGATGAGTGCAGAACCAGTATGGATAGTCGATGATGATAGCTCCATTCGTTGGGTGTTACAAAAAGCCCTGCAAGCCGCGAATATTCCCTGCTATAGTTTTGACAACCCGGAAGACCTGTTATTGCAGCTGCAAACAGGTCAGCAGCCTGAAGTCATTGTGTCTGATATTCGCATGCCGCAAATGGATGGCATGGTCCTACTAGGAGAGGTACACAAGCGTTTTCCTGATATACCCGTTATCATCATGACCGCCCATTCGGATCTCGATAGTGCAGTGAATGCCTACCAAAGTGGTGCATTTGAGTACTTGCCCAAGCCCTTTGATATTGATGAAGCGGTCAGTCTAGTGCAGAGGGCTTTGAGCCATGTGCGGGAACAAGCTAAAAGTACTCAGCAACCGCTTTTGGTCAATGCCACGGAAATCATTGGTGAAGCGCCTGCGATGCAAGAAGTTTTTCGGGCGGTTGGGCGCTTATCTCGCTCTAGCATCAGCGTATTAATCAATGGCCAGTCTGGTACCGGCAAAGAGTTAGTCGCACAGGCTTTACATCGTCATAGCCCCAGATCAAAACAGACCTTTATTGCCCTTAACATGGCAGCCATTCCTGCAGATTTAATCGAGTCGGAACTGTTCGGTCATGAAAAAGGCGCATTTACCGGAGCACAGAATGCTCGCCAGGGACGTTTTGAACAAGCTAACGGCGGCACCCTCTTTCTAGATGAAATAGGCGACATGCCCATGGATGTGCAAACACGCCTGTTAAGAGTATTGGCTGACGGTCAATTTTATCGGGTCGGTGGGCACAACCCGGTTGCTGTTGATGTGCGGATTATTGCCGCTACCCATCAAAACCTCGAACAGCGGGTGACAGACGGTAAGTTTCGTGAAGATTTATTCCATCGCTTAAATGTTATTCGTATTCACATTCCTCGTCTGACCGAACGACAGGAAGATATTCCCATACTCGCCAGTCATTTTTTACAAAAAGCGGCAGTGGAGTTGGGCGTGGAAGTCAAAAATCTCAGCAAGGAAACCAAGAAAATACTGAGTCAATTACCCTGGCCAGGCAATGTCAGGCAACTGGAAAACGTCTGTCGCTGGTTAACGGTGATGGCGAGCGGTCAGGAAGTGCTTCCTCACGATTTACCACCGGAAATTCATCAGCAACCCTTGTCAACGGAGCAAAATAACCTTAGCGGTGGCTGGCAAGTTCAGCTTGCAGGTTGGGCGGATACGCAATTGCAGGCTGGACACAACAATATCCTTGACGAAGCTGTATTGACTTTTGAACGTATTTTGCTCGAGCGAGCCTTACATTATACCCACGGGCATAAACAGGATGCCGCCAAACGCTTAGGTTGGGGGCGAAATACCCTAACCAGAAAGCTAAAAGAGCTGAATATATGATTACCCCATGTCACTTTAAAGTCTACTCCAGTCGCTGTGGAATGCTTATTTTGAGGTGACTTGGGTAAAGATGTTGATCTGCCCGTGCGCTCTGCCTAAAGCAGAGCTTGCCTTACTTCGTCAGAAGTAAGGCCATTCCCTGATTGAAGACCTTCATCCATTTATTACAAAACTGCCCTTCAGCAATTTTGTTAATTTCGATTACCGCTTTTTTCTTCGGACGTTTTAGATGACTTTGGTGAGCACGTGCATGAGTAATGGCGTCAAAAGTATCTAATATCGCTAAAAGTTTAGCCCCTTCGCATAAATCTGCTTCCTTGATGCCCAGAGGATAACCGCTACCGTCTATTCTCTCATGATGCTGCATAACCATTTTGCGGGCGTCATTCCATTGGTTGAGATGTTCCAACAAACGGGCGCTTTTATAGACATGAGAGCGCATTAAATTGAATTCATTTTCGGCCAACTTACCTTGCTTGTGCAATATCTTGATTGGCATAAAGGCCATACCAAAATCATGCATATAACAGGCAACGGCAAGCTGATCTTCATCAATCACCGCGCCGGCTAATTTATTCAAATAGGCAGCCAATTTTGCAATGCGGTCGCCTCTGCCTTCCCAATACATTGAGCGCTTTTCGATAGGTTTCATCAACTCTCGAAAAAATAGGATATCAGAGCGCTTTTCCGTGCTGATGTTCTTTGGAATTCCGGTATTAGCTAAGGTTACTGGTATAGGTTTCACTGACTCGTTTGCCTGACTCGCTTCTTCTGGTGTACCAATATCTAAGCTAGGATCGAGCAATAACACCGCTTCAGTCAACAATTTTTCGTGTTGAGTCCTGTTGTCCGGTGAGATCCGGGCAATTTGCGTGACCAAATGATTAAACAGTTCTTGATCATATTCTGCATGGCCATTTTTAATGCAACTTTCAACAAATATTTTGACCCTATCCATGGTCAACAGAACCAGATCACTCATGTTACTGGTATAGATAATTTGGCCCTTGCGCAAAAAGTCCAGTAAGTCTTCAACATGTTGCAATAGTGGGATCATCGGGGTAAAACTGACTAGTCCTAAATCCCCCTTGATGGTATGAATTGAACGAAACAATGAACGTTGTAGTTCATTGTCTTCAGGCTTTAACTCAAGTTCAATAAGCGCCTGTTCACTTGCTTCGTATAGTTCGTTTATTTCTTCCAAAAGATCCGAAAGAATGTCGTCGTCAAGATCTTCATGTTTGAAAGTATGCATAGTGTGAGCTGCCTTAATGTATTTTTGATTACGCTTATTAACTTATTCGTTACTAGGGAATGTATCGGCCAAATATCGTTTTAATTCATAATATTAACTGCATAAAGTGAAAATTCATTACAGATCAGACTTGCTTAGCCACAAAAATGGTTATACTCAGCGGCCAAAAACTTTAGATGAGAATATACGTGCTCGCGCTTTTACGCATTATAACTATTTTTTTTTATTTTCTATTGATTAATCTGGTGTTGATTGTGATCTGCCTCGTGCGGCCTTTTCATCGGAATAATGTGCATATGGCTAGCGTATTGTATAGCTCAATGTCAAAACTGCTAGGCTTAAAACTGGAAGTACGTATTCCGCAAAGTGTTGAACACGGCGGGCCTTTTGTATTTATCGCCAATCATCAAAATAGTTACGACTTACTCACCATTTGCGCGGCTGCGCAAAAAGGTACGGTGATAGTGGGCAAGAAGAGCCTGAAGTGGATCCCTGTATTTGGTTGGTTTTTTTGGTTGTCTGGCAATATCATGATTGACCGCAAAAACTCCGGCCGTGCCCTTGACGTTCTGCAAGATACCGTGGATAAAATTCTTAGCAGACGATTGTCTGTGTGGTTTTTTCCTGAAGGTACAAGAAGTTATGGCCGTAGTTTATTGCCATTTAAAACAGGTGCGTTCCGCATTGCTCAGTCAACTAATGAGCAATTAGTGACGGTTTGTGCCAGCAACTTAGATAATAAAATCAAGTTAAATCGCTGGGACAATGGCACCTTGATAATAGAGGCTAGTGAACCGGAGGCCCTAGACGAGAAAATGAGTATCAAGGAAAATGCCGAGCACTTCCGTCAGAAAATGCAGATGAACATAGCGCAAATAGACCGTGAACTTGGACAAAGAGCAGGATAAACTTCTCCGCAATTAATTAATAAGGAACCCCAGATGAGTCCAGCCGAAGACACTCAAGCACAATGGTATGAATTTAATCAGGAGACTGTTGAAGCTCTGATCGAGGATGGCAGTGACAGCTCCCAGCCCCACACCATAGAATATCACCTAGCCAGCGCTAATTTTGATGCTTTAGAAAAAGCCGCTGTAGATGCATTCAAAGCCGGCTTTGAGGTAACTGACGCCGAAGAATTGATGTTGGATGATGGCGGTACCTTATTTTGTTTTGATGCAGTGGTTGAACGCTCCCTGGAAACTACAGCGATTAATGCCGATACCGATAAACTGTTAGCCATTGCCGCTAAGCACAAGGTACATTATGACGGCTGGGGAACTTACTTTATCGAGTAAGGTTATGCATTACCTGCCTAGGGTATGAGTATGTTCACTCAAACAAATTGGAGAATGTATGTCAGTAGCCCAGCCTCAAATATCTATTTTTAAAACAGTATTTGCTACAGACTTAGTAACGCGCTCACTGTTCACTGCTCTGGTGGTGGGTAGCGTGTTAAATATAATCAATCAAAGTGATGGGGTATTCGGCGACGCTGAACTGGAGTGGATCAGTTTTGTATTGACCTATTTCGTACCTTATTGTGTCTCTACCTATTCTGGTGCTCTGTCAAATGTTGGGCACGCAAAACAAGTTTTCCTACGCTAGAATGAGGCACTAGAGCCTGAGGGAAGAGTCGATTTTTAGCCCTTAATTATACTCTTCGATAGTCTTATACCATTGCGCCTTGATATGCGATCAACTCAGAAGGCCTTGGCAAGTTTCATAGCAAAGCGTAACGTCGAAGGAATGCTGGTTGACTTCATAGACCTTGCAATGCAGCTAAGGAGCTTGCCAGCCCTTCCCGAAGGGCGATAGCAAAGTCGCTTACGCTTTAGCCGTTATATAGGTAAAAACACGCCGTGATTACGCTACTTTTATCCATCGCTGAGTGAGCAGATATTTAGGTGGATTGGTATTGCCCTCAATATTGCGCATTTTGCCAGCAAGGTGCGTCATGCTTTCACAGGTGAATTTCTTCTGTTGAATAAGTGGCACAAACTTTACAAGCTGTCAGCGAACCGAGTTCAAATATAGCCCAATGGCTCGGTGAATTACATGGCTTTAGGCCAGTAAGCTAAAGTTTACTGTGGATACCTCAGATATTCGTCTGTAGCTATCGATGTCTGTTATAATTCCTTCTTTTTTGAGTGTGTTTTATGTGGATTTGTCCTGCTTGTCACTTACCCTTGAGTTTGTTTGAGCGCAGTTGGTGCTGTGACAATGAGCATCGCTACGATCAGGCAAAAGAGGGCTACGTAAACCTGTTGTTGGCTCAGCACAAACGCAGTAAGGAGCCGGGTGACAATAAGCAAATGGTTAATGCGCGCCGGGCGTTCCTGCAAGAAGGCCATTATCAGCCACTAGCAGACAAATTGGCAGCCTTGATTGCTGAGCATCAGGCTTTTGCAGAACTTACTGTGTTCGATGCTGGCTGTGGTGAAGGTTACTACCTGCATTGTATTGTTGATTCCCTTCAAGCAAAAAATATCAATGTGTATGCTGCCGGGATTGATATTTCCAAAATTGCCGTTCAAAAAGCGGCAAAACGTTATACTGAAAACTCCTTTGCCGTGGCCAGCAGCTATAAGTTACCACTCGCCGATAATAGTCAGGATGCGATTATTCAGATTTTTGCCCCGAGCGGCGAAGCTGAAATTAAGCGTGTGCTAAAAGCTCAGGGGATTTGGATACAGGTCAATCCGGCAGCACAGCATTTACAGCAACTTAAACAAGCCCTTTACGATAAGCCTTTAAAGCACAAAGCACAGGATGATGTCCCTGAAGGGTTTAAGATACTCAAAGAGCAAAACCTGTCATTTGAATTGCAGCTGGACAGTTCGGAGCAGCGCATGAATTTGCTGATGATGACTCCATTTTATTGGTCTGCTCAGCAAACTAAAGTCGATAATATGTTGGCAACGATGGCCGATGTCAGTGTCGATTTTTCTATTCGGATCTTATGCCAAATCAATTCAGTCTTTGAAGGTTCAACCGCTTCCGCCTAGAGCGACTTATACCAATCAACCTAGATATCTGCTGACTCAGAGATGGATGAAAGTAGCGTAATTACGGGGTGTTTTAACCTGGATAACGGCTACAGCGTAAGCGACTTTGGTATCACACTACGGGAAGGACGGGCAATCTCCCTAGCTGCATTGCAAGGTCTATGAAGGCAACCAGCATTCCTTCGGCGTTACGCTTTGCTATGAAACTTGCCAAGGCCTTCTGAGTTGATCACATATCAAGGCGCAATGGTATTAGTTGATTGGTGCATTGGTTGAGATCACCGCTAAAATCACCCGCCTAAATCACACCACTAACAATAGGTTCGAACGCGGTCAAACTGTCCATCAAAGTTGCATTTCCTAAACCATTTTGCGGGAATACATTGACAAAGTTACCTTGTTCGCCATGCAGGGCCATGTAATTGAGGATGACGGTTTCTACCAGCAAATTCACGTTATTTGCCGCAGGGGTGCCGCCGGTTTCTACCGAGGCATCGCTACGCATATAACCAAGTTGCTGATGGTTGGCTTGTTGCTCGGGTGTTGCGCCGATTAATTGCGGGGTGCCTCCGGGGTTATAAACGAGGAAAAACGAAGAGGCGGTGGAGGAGTTGTCACCGGTCCACACGCCTTTGCCTCTGCCGTCTGTCGAATCATCTATCATGCCGTTACTGGCTACCGAGCCATCACTACATACATACATCATTAATGGCACGCCGACTCGTGCGGCATATTCCAAACACGCTCCCATACAGCGCCCTGCGCGTAGGTCACGTACTTCGCCCGTTGAGCGGTCGCCGGTATGGTAGTCGTAGCCACCCATGGTGATCGTGCCCGCTCCGGCAAAGCCATTTATCACCAACTTCATGGTGGAAGCGGTTTTTCGAAATTCCCCGTCACCATCAAACTCGGCTTGAGTAAAGATCCCCGCGTCGCCGACAATATCTGTGTCTAGCTCGGGGTTTAACGTGGAGGGATTGCCAAAGCGGTCGGTAATATCGGCGCTTTTTACGTAACCACAATTCACTAGGTCTTTGAGTACATCGTCGGTGGATATTTGGCTGTTAACCTGGCCCAGCTTCATATCGCTGATGCGCTGTATAGACTCCATCACTGCCACTGCATCTTGTTGGCTGAGCAAACCCACCAAATCTCCCGTATCAACGAGGCCTGTTACATCCGAGGGGCGATCAACCTTAGTGGGTCGTTTGCTCGGGTCTATCATCATCGCCGGTGACATGGAGTTGCCGCCAGAGTCCGAATTACGGGAGCCTATTAAGGTGAGTAGCGAGCCATCGGCGCCAACTTTGTTGATGCCATACATGGGATTATGGGGGTTATTGCCCGTATCATTTTCTGAGCGGGCAGGGATAACTGCCCCGTTTACGTTGGCCCGATTGGTCACACTAAATTTGTCTTGAATACCTCGCAAAAATGCACTGTCCGAGTGAAACGCCAGGCCTAATTCAGTATTAATAAAATCACTTAGGCCAGTGTCAGGATTGGCGATGGAGGGCACCATGTCACCAGGGAGGCCAAGTTTGCTGTAACCTCCTGTACTTAGGAAGTCTAACTGCCCACCACGGCCGCCCACCAATACGTTGGAGCCCGCAATGTTCGCCCCGCCGGCTAAATCAAACATGATGAACGGGATTTTCCCGGCGCCCTGGGTGGCAATGCCACAGTTGCTTTTGAGTGCTTCAAGATCAGCCGATAAGGTTGCATGGGCTTTGCCGGGATTGGCAAATAAACTGAGCACCGAGCCACCAAGGACGGTGCCTACGCCGGCCATAAAACCCTGGGCGATAAAATCCCTGCGAGTGAGAGGGCGGGCATGGTCGCTATGGTATAAAGGGGCATCTGCCGATCTTGCTTGGTTATTTTTCATTATCACTATTCCAATATTTGAGTCACGCCGTCTTAGCAAATAAAGAGGGCTAATAGGGACTGCTACTGCACGAGGGTAGTGGCACTACCCAAGGTAGCTGCGCACACGGCTTTAACGATGGTTTGTGTATAATTGGCATCGCAGACCTTCCCTGAGCTGCAATCGCTCAGACGTTCGATTAAGCTATCTAATTCACTTTGCACCGCACTTCTATTAGGTTGGCTTGCAATATTTTTTCCCAACATGCGATCTAATAGGGGATCCAGGATCAAGCTCCTGTCCTGATTTTCAAAAGCGCTGGTGGCACTTTGCGTAAAGTCAAAGCCCTCAAAGTAAGTGTCTCGTAAGCTGTTAGTTTCAACCAACTGGTCACAATATTTTATCGCCAGCTGAGTTACTGCCATTTGATTGGAAGCAGCAAAACCATCTAGATTGCTTGTCGAGGGGAGTTGTTGCTTAAGCTGTTCAAATGCGCCTTTTACCGCGGTGTTGTTGCCTGGCACCGTGGTTAAACTTGCCATGCTAGCGTTGATTTCGGCGAAGTTACGCATACCAATTTCAGCCTGGGCGACTAAGTTTGCACCTGGCGCTGGGGCCGGTGGATCGGCCTCTATAACCACATTGATTAGGGAGCCGAGTTGCTCGAAGGTAAGGAAGAACTCATCCACCTCAGCTCCTTTTTCGACGGGGATAATGGTGCCGAGTCTGGAAAGTGCCTGACCTTGTCCAGCAACATAACTTGCCTCGTTTAGGCTCGTGTCTAAGTTTTGAAACACCTGTCCCCCATTGGACTCTCGACCATTAATTCCGATACGCATGCCTCTTAAAGGTATGTCACCGATGATGGCGTCTGGATCAAGGCTGACAAAAAACGGTTCGCTCATCAGGTAGCTGAAACTATCAAACTGGCTGACTTCGAGTACCACATAGCTTTGTGAAACATTGATAAGTTCAGTTACTTCAAATAGCAGGAAGAATTTTTGACCAATGCCCACATCAAAATTCTGTGCTACTTGCTCAGCACTCAATATACGATTGTGGATCGCCACCATACGGATAGAGCCTGCCCAGGGAATGCCACCAGAGACTTCATTGCCCAAAACAAGGGCATAGCTATCGTTCCAGTCATTAAAGTTACCCGCTTCTACCGAGTCACTGTCGTCAGTAAACGTGCCATTGACGAATATTTGCCGAGCATTAACGGAATCATAATTGACCACCACGTGTTGCAGGCTGGCTTGTAAGACTTCATCGGCATCGGCGGTGGACAAAGCCGGTTGCCCGTCACCATCCGTTAGGCTGGTTCGCAGCATAAAATCGTAGTTGTACAGGGTTTGTCCTAAGGTGAAATTACGGGCCATTGCGCCGCCAGAATAACTGACGATACGGGCTGGTCCTTCCTGGCTAACATTGGCTGGCACCACCCAGGTTTCGATAGCAAACTCGCCAGTGGCGGTGATCAGATCATATAGTTTTTTACTACTGGCAGTCGAGCCCTGGGCCTTACCATTTAGTAGTTGTATGCCCCAACCACCAATCCAGTCCACACTGCCGTTTAGGGTTAAATCGATTGCAGGCTCAACGCCACTGGTATCAAAGGCGGTCGTCCCGCTGCCAGTTTT
Organism: Paraglaciecola sp.; assembly: GCA_034111125.1. Lineage (GTDB taxonomy): Bacteria > Pseudomonadota > Gammaproteobacteria > Enterobacterales > Alteromonadaceae > Paraglaciecola. The sequence goes on along the minus strand of JAWUXW010000110.1, from coordinate 8,392 downwards.
GAATTCCCACTTGGCGATCACATCACTTTCGAATCGGCCGCCACCACTAGCCAATGTACCGTCAAACAAAGTGAGGGCCTGACTATTTACCAATGCGGGATCCAGCTCCGTTAAATCAATACCATCGGCCATGGCCTGTATTGCGGCAATAAGCTCATTGGCATCGCTACTACAGTTGCTCCAACAATTGTGGAACTCGTCCCGCACCCGACCCACAAAACGTGAATTGGCAGTGGTATCTAAGTCAATTCTTGACTTAGATGCTTGATAGGCTTCCTCAATATCGCTGGAGGCAAAATACGGTGAAATGGATATTGTCGCGGAGTTGGTGTGGCAATTGGCACAGTAAGTTTCGAGCAGGGGGTGTACGGTACTTGAAAATAACTCGCTACTCGCCGGAAAGTTCTTATTCGCTCCGGGGCTTTTACTCAAAGGGGCTTCTAATTGGACCTCATTTGCCTGACTCTCGTTGTTGGCCCAATTGCCGATCCAGGTGGTCATGATATCGGCACAGGCATCGGCACTGGATAGCCAGCAATTGTGGCCACCGGCCACTTTGCTTACCAGAACTGAATCCTGGGGTGAGGCCAAATTAACCAGGGCGTTGGCCGCACTATAGGCCAGGTTTATATCATCATTACGTGCAAATGCGGGGGATTGGCTGTCTTGAATATGACAGGCTCCACAGCGTTCATTTAATGACAGGTTGTCCCATAAACTAAGTTTAAATTGTTGCACGTCTGGAGTTGAAGCTACTGGGCCAGAATAGGTAATTGGGGCATTATCGGTGGGCGGTGGCAGAGGAGTCTGCACTACCTCCGTTGAACTACCGCCACAGGCATTAAGCAGGCTTAGTGCCCCGGCAATCATAAGGGCATTCTTCAAAGGTTTATTCATGCGCTTTGTGCCAGTAAGGATTAAATGACTCATGCTTATTCCCCCTTACAGTAGTTGGCGGTATCAGCAAATACCTGTTTGAGCAGATAGCCATTGCTGCGAAACGAGGCAACAATAGTGTCAATTTCTGTTCTGTCGGGTGCATCTTGTGGTTCTCGCAGGCAGACATTTCGGAATACTTTTTTAACCTGACACTGGGCAAACTGCGCGCTGTTAGCCAGCTCCTGTCCCATCGTTTTGGCGCCACTGCCTTCGGCAGGCAGACTTTCATCCCAGCCAAGGTTTTTATTTAACCCTACCCGCCAGTAGTTGCTCCAATTGTCGTTTTGGGTGATATAACCAAAGGGAAAGTTATTTTCATTAATGTGATATTTACCCTGCACTCGGGAAGCGGTGTCCGGGTCGACTTGTCCTTCTGCATTGTATTGCAGGGCGCCGTTTTCCCCCTCGGGATCATTGTCTGTGTTGTAGTCATATTGGTAGTAGGCAAAAGACTGTGCCAGGGGATCCATGCCTGAATGACAGCCCACACAGGAGTTATTAAAGATGCGGCTATCTCCACCAGGGCTGCGACTCACATCCTGGCGAATGCGATCCGGGCTGCGGCTGGTATCTTTCACCCCTTCAAGATCGATACACAGCTGATTTATCAGGGTAAAACGAAACATCGCTCGATTTGTACCGTCCTTAAAGAAGGACTTGGCCGCAGCGCGCGTAGTCATTACTCCCGCGGTTGCGTTGCTGGGCAAGCCGGTGAGCGATGATTGAGTCGTAGCCACCAGCTTGGCTTTTAGGTCTATGCTTTGATCTTCCAGGGCCTGGTAGTGGGCATTACTCCTTGTACTATACGCCGGCACATTCAGCGAGCTGTCAGCGATGTAAAGTATATCTGCGCTAAGAATCTGCCGGAAGTCGACGTCATCTCTGATCATGCCAATAACAGTGGCAGTGTAATCATTCAATGGGGCAAATACATCTGCCTCTTCGTTGGTCCAGGGGGTGATCCAATTCTTTAGGGTAACAGCATAAAAGGCCGAGTCTTCCATAGCCAAATAGGACGCTTGATCCACATCGCCGGCCGCAATACTGACAACCATTTGCTCCAATACCTCGGCACTGGGAGGAATACCTGCCAGGCGATCATAAATTCGTTTGGCTTGTTCTCTCGATCCTGCATGGGTATTGAGAGCTAAGATTGTGCTGCTGACCAGAATTAAACCGCCGATAAAGCGAGAATGTATTTTGAGTCGGCCAATTTTTCTAACGACATTTTTCAAATTGGTATTCCTGTGTCAATGCATCAATTAGAGGCTTTTAATCAAGTTGGGTAAATATGGCTAATGGAGATTAGGTGTGATTTTTCATATTTTTAGCATTTTATGAACTGAACGAATGAGTCGTTGCCGCATGACTGCCATTCTGTTATCGGTGTCGATTAGAGTCCTTAGTGTCACCTCCGAGCAAGGTATTTAGTGTCGACCAAATCACATGTAGCATAATTCAGACCAGATCTTAAATTTACCTATTTCCTTGGCCTTAAGCCAGATCCATAGTTGTCTGGTAGCTAGAAATGGTCGCGAGAGACAGACTTTTTTACACATACTATTGCTATTTCTGTCATTTTTTTCGCATTGACTTATGTAAAAAGGATATACAAAACAGTTTGTTGTGGGTTTTTTTGATCGAAAAAATAACTGTCTTTAATTAGTATCACTGCTCTTTGCAAGTGATTTTCAAGTAACTAAGTGAAATTTTTTTTTTGCCATATAGCGTAGGGTATAGGTATGGAAATCTATCACCATTGATAATTTAGCCAATTGTATCCCCGGCCCTTAGGTGAAACGATCCTGAGGCATTTGACCAAATTACGTAGCACCACTGAGACAGTTTCTTGTTAAACCGTTCATTGCTAGTCTAGTTTTGGCAAAGCACTATAACCAGTGGGGAGACTTGTGTTGTCTCGGACAAAAAAAATCAAGATTCACTCAACAAAATGTCAGAAGAAAAAAATGCCAAAAACTAGCACCACGCTAATATTAATAATTGCCCTGGCTGGTCTTTCTGCCTGTGGTGGTGATCAGGTGCTGAGTAACAATCAACAGCCTGATCCAGTGGTCGTCGACGTGCCGCTGGCGTTTGTCAAAAGAACACTGCCCTTAGATGAAGAACTGCAACTTATTTCCCAGGACTTGCGACAGCCTTCTGACTTTATTCCCGGCGCAGCCCTATATCTTAAGGTGCGGGCATCTGCTTCGGCGCTGGAAACTAACATTAGTGACCGGGCATTTTTCAGCGAAGAACAGCTCGCAGCTGTTAGTGAAGAAAACCCATTACCCCAATATGATGTAAAGGACTTGGCTGTGTCTTATGACGGCCAGCGTCTTATCTTTGCCATGCGTGCCCCGGAGATTGAAGACGCTGATGATGATGAGCAACCTAGCTGGAATATTTGGCAGTACGACAGACAGAGTGACGAACTTATGCGTGTTATTAGTTCAGCCAATCAAGCTGAAGTTGGCCAGGATACCGCCCCGGTTTATCTGCCAGATGGGCGAATTGTATTTAGTTCTACTCGTCAACAAGCGAATCAAGCGATACTGCTGGATGAGGGCAAGCCCCAATACCAGGCCTTAGAAGAAGGAAGAGATCAAGCCGCTTCCGTATTGCATGTTATGAGCGCTGATGGTGGCGACATTCAGCAGCTTTCTTTTAATCAGAGTCATGATCTGGACCCTACAATCTTAAGCAATGGCAAAATCCTGTTTAGTCGCTGGGATCAGGCTGGCAACAATAACAGCATTAACTTATACCAAATGAATTCAGACGGTAGCCAACTGGAAATTGCCTATGGTCGCCATAGCCACAATAGTGAGCGCTCTCCCGAGGCTCTGCAATTCACTCAACCGCGGGAATTACCCAGTGGTGAAATTTTAACGGCATTGCGTCCCTTTGAAAGCGATCAATGGGGCGGTGACTATGTAAGCATAGATATCACTACCTTTATCGATAATGAACAGGCGGTTGCAGCTCAAGCGGGCAACACTGGTCCTGCACAGTTACCAGCCTTATTTGACAATATCGTCATCGACGGTGCCCTATCTCCCGGCGGACAATTTGCCTCGGTATTTCCTTTGTGGGATGGTAGTGAGCGTATTTTATTTAGCTGGAGTCAATGTCGCGTGTTCGACCCTGAACAAGTTGTTGATGAAAACCTAGAGGCTCAGCAAGAGCGAACAATCCTGCCTTGCAGTGATGAACTACTGGCAAACGAGTTAGTTGAGGCCGCGCCACTGTTATACGGCTTGTGGATGTTCGATCCCATGGAAAATACCCAGTTGCCTGTGGCGGTTGCCCAGGAAGGCCAGTTATATGCCGAGGTCGTCGCGATGCAAGCCCGCTCATTTCCGGCGGATGCCTCTATAGCCGAAGACTTTGATGGTGATCTGGCCAATAAGGATTTAGGGCAGGTACATATTCGCAGTGTTTATGACTTTGCTGGCGTTGATACCTCCCCTCAGGGCATTGCCTCACTGGCCGATCCCACGCAAACCCCCGTGGTGCAAAGACCGGCTAGGTTCTTACGTATTGTAAAGGCTGTGTCATTACCGGACGAAGATGTAAGAGATTTTGATAACTCAGCCTTCGGTCGCAGTAATAATCAGCTGATGCGTGAAATCATCGGTTATGTGCCGATTGAACCCGACGGTTCGGTGATGTTTCAGGTACCAGCCAAAGTGCCACTGGCCTTTAGTGTGCTGGATGTAAACGGTAAACGCCTGGGTGAGCGTCATCAGAACTGGCTGCAATTTGCACCAGGTGAAGTGCGCCAGTGCAGCGGCTGTCATAGCCAAAGTAGTACCCTGCCACATGGCAAAATGGACGCGGAAGCGGAGTCAATCAATCAGGGAGCTACGGCCACTGGTGTTCCCTTCCCAAATACCAACCCAGCACTTTTTGCCGACATGGGCGAGACGATGGCGCAAACTACCGGGCGAATACTTGGGGTGAGCTATCCTGGCACCGATATCGTGTTTAGCGATATCTGGAGCGACCCACAAATTCAGCTGCCAGCAGCAGATTTCATCTATGCTTACGGAGAACTGCAAACCCCCCTGCCGATCACCACGAGTTGTGCAATAAACTGGACTAGCTTATGCCGCATTCAAATTCACTATCCTGTCAGCATTCAGCCGATGTTTGATTTAGCCCGACAGGAATTTGCCGACGATGGTGTTACCTTGCTGCAGGATCAAACCTGCACCAGCTGCCACAGTCCCGTTGGTGCCGATGAATTGGCTCAAGTGCCGGCGGGACAGCTTGATTTAAGCGGCACACCCTCAACCGACAATGCCGACTTCCTAACGGGCTACCGTGAATTGATGTTTGGGGATAATCAACAAGAAATTATTGAAGGTGCCTTGCTAGACCGTTTGGTGATTGTCACCGATGGCGATGGCAATACTGTATTTGAGACGGATGAAGAGGGGGAGTTAATGCTTGATGCGGAGGGCCAGCCTATTGCTGTGACGCAAACCGTTGGTGTGGCTAACAGCATGTCGACTAACGGCGCCAGAGCGAGTAATCGATTCTTCAGTCCTTTTGAAACAGGTGGTAGCCACGTAGGCTGGCTAACACCCGCCGAGCGTAAATTACTTGCCGAGTGGCTGGATATTGGTGGCCAGTATTACAACAACCCTTTTGTTGCACCCGCTGATTAATATGCAGCTTATATTGCCTACTTTACTCAGTATTGTCCTGTGCTTGTTAAGCACTGTCCTGCATGGTGAGGAAGCACCGATTCAAGTACAAATTGTTGAGCCTTATATTGAATTGCATACCGGGCCTGCCAGCGGCTATCCGGTATTTTACGTGGCCGAGCAAGGGGAATGGCTGAGCATACTCAAGGGCCGTACAAACTGGTTCAAGGTTGAAACAAACAAGGGCAAACAAGGCTGGGTTAAGCAGCAAGCCTTGCAGTTAAGCTTAAGTAGTGAAGGACAACCTGTAGCATTGTATGAAAGTACTTTCGCAAGCTATAACCAGCGGGACTTTGAATTGGGCGCCCTCGGCGGAACCTTAGAGGGCGTGCCGTCCTTATCCATATTTGCCTCTTGGGTAGTAAACGAGAATATATCCACAGAGCTCAGTATAACTCAAGCTTTGGGGGATTTTTCTGAGAACCAGTTATTGCTGGTAGCGCTGCATCACGACACTTTTCCTGAATGGCGTTTGTCACCTTTTATTAGCCTTGGGGTGGGGCAACTGCGTACCAAGCCCCGGGCGAATTTAGTGCAAGCAGGCGACGAAACACGCAGCAGTGATTTATTGGCCGCGGGACTCGGACTACGATATTACCTAACGCGCAATTTTGTCATTAAGCTGGAATATAAAAGCTTATTGGCATTGACCGACAGAGATGAAAATGAGGAGTTAGAAGAGTGGAAATTGGGATTCGCAGTATTTTTTTAGTGGCATGCTGTCTGGTTATCAGTACCAGCATTAATGCTCAGGAAGACCAGCAAGGGCAGCAACAAAGTGCGACCGGACAAAGTGTGATTGAGGCGCAAGTGCAAAGACGTGATATCAATGAAGCCAATATAGATAGCGAAAACTTTGAACTTGGTTTGTTTATCGGCGTGATTAGTATCGAAGATTTTTCCTCAAATACCCTATTGGGTGCCCGTGTGGCTTATCACGTTAGTGAGAACCTCTTTGTCGAAGCGGCCTATGGTCAAGCTGAAGCAGGGCAAACCAGCTTTGAAATTTTAAGTGGTGGTGCGCCCTTTCTGACAGAAGATGAGCGTGATTATCGTTACTACAATCTGGCCCTGGGCTACAACCTTAACGGCGAGACTTTCGTGACTAACAACTGGGTGTTTAATTCCGCGACCTATTTTACCCTGGGAGCCGGTAGCACTGAGTTTGGTGGGGATGAACGTTTTACCCTGAGCTTCGGAGCGGGTTATCGCTTGTTGTTAACGGATTATTTCGCTCTGCATTTTGATCTTCGGGACCACATTTTTAATAGTGAGTTAATTGGTGAAGAGAAAACCACTCACAATATCGAATATGGCCTGGGTGCCACGTTTTTCTTTTAATTAATTTGTATGAGTGAAAAACCATGACTATAAAATTATTCTCAAATTTTTACCTGCTAGCAGCCTTGATAGCCATTTTGACTATCTTCTCATTCCTCACTGCCAGTGCCAATGAAGGCAAAAAAGTGGCACCGGATTTCACCCTACCTAGTAAAGGCGGCGAAAATATTCGTCTGCAGGAAGAGTTAGGAAATGTGGTGTTAATCAACTTCTGGGCGTCCTGGTGTGGTCCTTGTCGCGAAGAATTACCCCATATGGAAACCTTACAGCAAGATTATCAGGATCTTGGTTTTACTATTCTTGCGGTCAATGTGGACGAAGACCCTAGCAAGGCCAATGTGCTTCTAGATGACATTCAGCATACTTTTCCGGTGCTGTTTGACCAGAACGATAAAGTTAGCAAGCTCTACCAGGTTAAGACCATGCCAACCACGGTGATTGTTGATCGCGATGGCAATCAACGATTATTGCACTATGGCTACAAAAGCGGTGATGAAGATAAATATCGCCAGATTGTCAAAGCGCTCCTAAGAGAATAGTAAGCCAGATTATTAAACGAGGCGGCCGATGAAGATGAAAAGTTACATTGCAAAAATACTCGTGTTAGCGGGCAGCTTAATGGCCAGTGCATGCAGCATGACCATCGAGCCTTGGGTGCAGCCCTACGAGCGGGACAATCTAGCTGACCCTATTATGAGCCTGAATCGCAATCCGGTTTCTCTTTCTTATCTTCATCACGCTTACCAATCCCGTGAAGGCGCAAGAGGAGCAGAAGGTGGGGCAGGGGGTGGTTGTGGTTGTAACTAAATTGCTTCTAATTTCACCCAGTACGAGCCCTATCAATTTGATTAGGCAGCGCAAGCCGCATCGACAGTTAAGATGGCTGGCACTTGCCCTTAGTGGCGCACTGCTGCTGGTGACGGTTCAAGCGAGTGGGGCGGTACTTCCCCAGGAGCGAGCCGATGTCATGTATCACTCTTATCAGGGCGGAGGCATGTCAATTGATGGACCTTCTATTCTATTACGTAAACAAATCGGTAACCATGTGTCGGTTTCGGCCAATTATTATGTGGATACCATATCAGGCGCGTCGATTGATGTGCTTGCCACCGCCAGTCCTTACGAGGAAGAACGCACCGAACACAGTACAGGTGTCGATTTTCTGCACAACCAAACCTTGATGAGTCTTAACTACACCACCAGTTCAGAAAATGACTTTGAGGCACAGTCGCTTCATTTTAGTCTGAGCCAGGATTTTTTTGGAGACTTAACCACCCTGAGCATGGGCTATTCCAGAGGCAAAGACGAGGTGGGCAAAACCGGTGACGAAAGTTTCTTAGAGCAAGCACAGCGGCAAAATTACCGTTTGGGCATTACCCAGGTACTGACTAAAAACA
>JAWUXW010000109.1:0-9345 GCA_034111125.1 Paraglaciecola sp. | reverse complement strand
TGTGAGTATGAAAGAAGATGACTGTCAGATATACAAAGACCATGGCGCTGAGAATATGGGCACACTAAGACATATGTCCCTGAACATGCTCAGAGCCGAGTCAACGAAAGCCAGTATACCAACCAAACGAAAACGGGCTTGTATGAAAACCCAGTTTCTTGAACAAGTGCTACAGGCCGGATTAAGTCAGCTGAACAAAAAATGAGCTATCATGCGGTCGCCCTGGGGGTATTTGGACTTCATTAAATCAATGATGTCGCGGGCACAGTCAATATATAATCTCTTTTCTTTGTCTGTAATCATGGGCTTTTGCTTTTATAGTCTGAATTCCGTTAGCACAGCGGCTATTAAACAACTAAACACATTGTTGAATCAATCGAATTAGCGAGACATTCGTGATTAGACCACGCAGAACAACACGCTGCTTAAATTCATTATCTAGCGTGTTCAGTTAATTGGGAGCGACTAATCTGCGGTGCGGGGGCAGAGTCGCTGATTGTTCAAAAAACCAACGACTATATATGACACAAAGCGTTGATTGAGTGAAAATCTATGACTGTTCCCTATCTCAGTAAATTTGTCGTAGAAAGCGTCGTTACTGCCTGGCGGCAGATCGCTCATACTTGCCGTTCGAAACTATTGAAATTAGTGGGACGCAATATAAAATTGTACACTAAGAAGTGTTGTTTTTTTGTACTGCATCATGTTTTCACCTCAATTTTATTTTTGCAAAACGGCACACCTAATCTGGTACACCTAAATTTCTTCTGTTTTTCTCTTTACGATTAGTAGAAGTTCGATTTTTATTGAGCTTGAGACAATCTACACCCCACTCTAAGTGTACAATTTAGGTGTGCGTTTTGGCTTTTACGCTGTAGTAGAAATGCGCGATAATCCGGCGTATCGAGACGTGCCCCTGGCGATCGGCGGAAGCTCAGGGAGATCGACGGGGGGTTATTGCAACCTGTAACTATATTGCCCGGCAATTTGGAGTGCGCTCTGCGATGGCCACCGCCCACGCTTTAAAGTTGTGTCCAAACCTGGTGTTGGCCCCAGGCCGTATGGAGTTATACAGCGAAATATCTAAGCTAATTCGTCAAATTTATACCCGCTATACCGACAAAATCGAACCCTTATCATTGGATGAAGCCTATTTGGATGTCAGTGATTGTGAGTTGTTTGCTGGCAGCGCGACCCTGATTGCTGAGGATATCCGCCGGGCTATTTATGCAGAAACTCAACTAACCGGCTCTGCCGGTGGTACTTTAACTGTAGTTGCAAAATGCCCGGTGTATGTCAGCGAGGTTAACATTGCTGCGTGTCACCAAAACCTGCAACATAGTCCGGACCAACTGATAGGCAGTGACCTGTCGTTGGCGTTTGATCAATCCGGTGACCCTTGCAAGTTTACAGAGGAAAGGACGATTAAAAATCTGTGTAATTTGCTGGCGCAGCTGAGGTATAGTGGGGATTGTGCTCATTGTCGTTGACCGTTTTTTTTTCAGAACTATTTGATCACGCTTTGAGCACAACTTAAAGCTTATTTTTCAAATAGTTGCTTCTTAAGATCCTACCTATGAGTGTTAGCTACTATCAGCAATAAGCACGTAAAGGACAAAACTGCCCTTTTATAGCGATAATTTAGGGAGTGAAATAATTACGACAATGGTTCTATCAAATATAGGCGTGGCTTTGACGCTTGCTTTAGGCGTTATTGCAATACTTTCTCCTCTGCGCATTCAAGCTTTTGTTAGCATTAGTGCAATTGGAAAATAAGGTGAGTCTGAAGTTCGAGCAACTTACGGTGGTTTTTTTGCAGGTATTGCGGCTTACGCTTTATTTTCCCAATCTGTTGAGGTCTTCTTAACGATCGGATTAGGCTGGCTAGCGGCCTCTTTTATAAGGTTAGTAACATTATTTAAAGGATCGTATTCTTTAAAAAACATGGGTGGTGTTGTGTTTGAAGGAGTCATTGGTGCATTGTGCTGTGCAAGTATAATCACATAAAAAATCAAAAACAGCCATCACACTTCGTCCGCTAGTTGTGGCCTTAGCTGCAAAATAAGGCAAAGGGATAACTTGAACTTTGAAAAATTGAAACACCTGTTTGACAATGATTTGGTCAGCGCCAACGTGATCAAAGAAAAAGATCTAGGGTACTTCTCTCAACTGTCAAAACAACAGGCTCCTAATCAGACTGTATCGCATCGATAGGGTAGGCCGTTGTTGTGCTTAGGCACTTTATTGCAGGCTTTACAGGTTAAAAATCGAATAGAGTAGAATATAGAGTACATGAAGATATATAGAGTTGATTCATTTACGGATATTGCTTTTAAAGGTAACCCCGCAGGTGTTTTCCTACAACGTTGTTAACTGAACTAGGGACAGGCCATGATTCCAATTAAGTCATTAAAGGACGATGTTAAAAGCTGTTCAATGTGCTCTGAACATCTCCCTTTGGGTCCTCGGCCTGTCATACAAATAGATACGATGTCTCGGATCCTGATTGCAGGGCAAGCTCCGGGGAAAAAAGTTCATGAAACAGGCATTCCATTTAATGATGCAAGTGGTGACAGACTACGGGATTGGCTAGGTATTTCTAAAGACACTTTTTACGACGCAAAGCAGGTTGCTATACTACCTATGGGGTTTTGCTATCCCGGAACGGGTAAATCAGGCGATTTACCGCCTAGGCCAGAGTGCGCCATAAAATGGAGAAGTTCGCTTTTATCTTCTTTGAAAAATATTCAACTAACATTGGTGATAGGCCAATATGCAATGGCCTATCACCTCCCTAATGAGAATAATGAGAATAATGAGAAAGGCCGTCTTACTGACACAGTGTATAACTGGGAAAAATATTGGCCAAATATAATTCCATTACCTCACCCTAGTCCACGAAACAATCTATGGTTAAAACGAAACCCTTGGTTTGCAATTGAGCTATTACCTAAATTACGAACTAGGGTATCTTATATACTTTCAAATACAGCTTAATATTTTTTGTGCTACTTTTATCAAGCTAAAATTTACAGAGACATATATGGTATCGCAAGGTAACACAAATCATTTCTTCAGCTCCAACATAGGGTCATAGCTCATAATTCGCGAGGTGGCGGTGTGTTAACCATACCAAGTAGGGGATTTGCATCCGGTGCGGTCTCCGCCAGGACCTTCTACCTATTTATTCCGGTGCACTGAGTGCATGTATCCGTATACTCAACGTGAAAGGGCGTTTGTTAAGTCCTGCACGGCAAAAAATATCATTGCCTATTTCGATGTTGAAAACCTATCCTATCATTCCACACCTGCTTGGGTTTTTATCAGAATTATGGGTCATCGGTAAACAATGTAAAACACCAGTCCGACCTGCGCGCTCACCCTCTGATGCTGCCTTTTCAGATTCTCTTGTGGGGTCACTTGGGTATATGCCAAAGTCATCTTTGATAAAACCAGCCGTAAATAGACTGCGTGTAGTGATTAAATCAAAAAATTGTTTATATATTTAAGTTTTAAGATAGTAGAAAATGGCTCTAGATAGTTCTAGTTATCAACTACTTTTCGATTGTAGACACCTAAATTCACCGCTAAGATACCATGCTTTTTATAAAATATTTGGAATCATCGATATACATGTTGAACCCGCAACTCGCAGAAGAATTTGCCCCACTAACGGGTCTTATGCAGCCTAAATGGTGGACAGGTACACCGGCAATTTCTCCAGACCTGTTTGTTATTGACGGTAATGATTTTCGTGTCGATGGCCAGCCTTTGATTGCCAGCTCTGAACTTGCCGAGCGTATGCAAAGTACCTTCGATAAGGTTGGCTTGGTCCATGTTATCAATAGCGGATTAGATGAACTGCAAGCCATGCGTCTGATTGCAACTCAGGTGCTTAAAAATGAGCGTTCATACGAGGGTGGTGCCAACCCCCGTAAAACTATTGAAAAGAATGTTTACGAGGTTGGTGCGCCACTGGAAGCTTGGCTGCATTACCATCATGAAATGGCTTATATCGGTTCTAGCACCAAAATGGTCAGTTTTATGGCCTACAAAATGCCCAGCGAAGGCGGGGCCACTTTTGTCTCCGACAACTGTCAAGCAAGCGATGCTTTGTTGGCTACACCCTTTGGTCAGAAGCTTAAAAGATTAGGCCTTTGTTACCATCGGGATCTTACTGACCGTGATGCCTTTGTTGACCGTCTTGATATTGGTGTTTATAACCACTGGCAACAATCGATGTTGACTGAAGACCAAGATGAAGCCATTGCCGAAGCACGCAGCCGAGGGCTCGAAGCAGAATGGGGCCCGGATCGCAAATTAAAAACCCGATACTATATTTCGGCGTTTGAGTATTTCCCAGAGCTTGACCGCAACCTATTGTATAGCAGCATGGCTGACGACGGCGCTTGGTTTGATACCTGGCCGCTGGTTCAGCATTTGCCAGAAGAAGAGCGTCCCTTGAAATTAACTTTTGGTGATGGCAGTGAAATGTCTAGCGAAGAAAAACAGCTATTTATCGATATCTACGATCACTATGGCATCCCAATTAATTGGCAAGTGGGTGATGTCGCTTTGATTTGTAATTATCGTTTTGCCCATGGTCGCCCTGCGGTGCACCTTAAAGAGGGTGAACGAAGAGAATTGGGTGTGTTGATCGGCGAGTCATTTGATCGAGTCCAGACTTTAGACGATAAATGGTAGATAGCGGGATTTGTCGGTTATCATATATTTAATTTGTAAACTGACAGCAAGACCTATATGAAAAATTTGATCGCGTCCTTAGTTGAGTTTCTCGACCCTTCAACGGTGCTCACCGGCGCAGATATCAGTGAAAAATATCATACCGATTGGAGTGGCGCAGACCCTTGTCAGCCACTCGCTCTGCTAAAGCCAAAAACAACCCTGCAACTCTCCGGCATAATGGCTCTGTGCCACCAGCACGATCAGCCTGTGGTTATTCAGGGTGGTCTTACGGGTTTGGCCGGCGGTGCAACCCCCCAGGCTGGTGAGATAGCTATCTCTCTGGAGCGCATGAATGGTATTGAAGAACTTGATAGCACGGCCATGACGCTAACCGCTTTCGCAGGCACTCCGCTTCAAGCGCTTCAGGATGCTGCAGACAACAATGATTTATTTTTACCCTTAGATTTAGGCGCACGTGGCAGTTGTAATATAGGCGGCAATGTGGCGACTAATGCAGGAGGCACCGAAGTTATCCGTTACGGCATGACCCGTTCAATGGTGCTTGGCTTGGAGGCTGTATTGGCCGACGGCACTGTGATTAATGCCATGAACAAAATGGTCAAAAATAATTCTGGCTATGATCTTAAACATTTATTTATTGGTTCAGAAGGTACTCTGGGTATTGTTAGTCGTGTAGTTTTGCAGCTGCAGCCAAAGTCTCGTAGTTCCCATACCGCACTCTGCGCGATAAGCAGCTATTCAGCGCTTACCAAATTACTGGTAGAGCTCAAGGGCAGTCTCGGCTCTGGGCTAACGGGTTTTGAATTAATGTGGCACAGCTATTACAGTAAAGTGCTTGAAGTGTTGCCGAATTTGACTGATCCCTTCCAAGAACCCCATGCCTACTACCTATTGCTTGAGTACAAAGATAACAGTGAGTCGTTAGGGGCCGAGCGCTTTGAATCAGCTCTGTTCGCCCAGCTTGAAGCTGGACTTATCGATGATGCACTCATTGCTCAATCTCAGCAGGATGCAGAAAAGTTTTGGCAAATACGCGACGGTATTGGTGAGCTTTTTCAAGTATTGGGACCAGTATCAAACCAAGATGTTAGCTTGCCGTTGCAGCAAATAGGCCCGTTTGCAGACGATTTGGATCAGCGTCTAAAGGCAAAATATAACAATATTGGCGTGCTTCTGTTCGGCCACATTGGCGATAATAATTTGCATGTTTGCGCATACACGGGGCGGGAAGAAGACAAAGCTAAAATTAACCAAGATATTATGTCGATGATAGGTGAGTATTCAGGTGCAATCACCGCTGAGCATGGTGTCGGCGTTTTAAAACGGGACTTTTTAGCGCTCTCCAGAACCCCCAGTGAAATTGCTTTGATGAAAACGTTGAAGATGGCGATGGATCCTAAAGGGATTTTGAATCCGAACAGGGTTATATGATTTTATTCTCACTGGGTTTTTGCATGTGTTCATTTTCATGCAAAGCAAATGGCACACTTAATCCGGCGAAGGTCATTTAGATATTTGGGATTTAACCCTTAACTACTAAGAAATATGCAATGAGATTTACTAGCAAATTACCCGATGTAGGTACCACCATATTTTCTGTTATGTCAGCACTGGCTGCAGAAAACAAGGCATTGAATTTGTCACAGGGTTTTCCCGATTACGACGGTCCCGAGTCGTTGCGAGAGGCGTTGGTCAAACATGTGATGGGGGGGAATAATCAATACGCACCGATGGTCGGGGTGTTGCCCTTGCGGGAGCAAATTGCCAATAAGCTCAGTCGTTATTATCAGGTTGAGGCTAACCCAGATACTGAAATTACCGTGGTCCCCGGTGCCACAGAAGCTATTTATTGCGCCATTATGGCGTCGATCAATAGTGGTGATGAAGTGATCGTATTTGATCCCTGTTACGACAGTTACGAACCCAGTATTACTCTGGCCGGTGGAAAGGCAATTCATCTACCGCTTACCGCAGGAAGTTTTGGTCTCGACTGGGAACGTGTCAGTGACGCGGTCAACAGCCGCACAAAAATGATAATCATCAACTCGCCGCACAATCCATCGGGCAGTGTATTACTGGATTATGATTTGCAACAACTGCAGCAGATAGCGTGTAAACATGACTTGTTGGTATTGAGTGATGAGGTCTATGAGCACTTGGTTTTTGACGGCCAAAAACATTGCTCGGTACTGCAGTATCCGGGGCTGCGGGAGCGAAGTTTTGCGGTATTCTCGTTTGGTAAGACCTATCACATCACAGGTTGGAAAACCGGTTACTGCGTGGCGCCCCCCAAGCTCACTAAGGAGTTGCGCAAAGTTCACCAGTTTGTATGCTTTGTCGGTGTTACGCCGGTACAGATGGCATTGGCAGATTTTATGGCTGCCCAGCCCGACTATGCTGCAGGTTTAGCGGCGTTTTACCAGGCTAAGCGGGATTTGTTTTGTCAACAGCTACAGGGGTCTCGCTTCAAATTGCAGCCGGCCTCGGGTACGTATTTTCAGTTACTCGATTACAGCAACATATCTGAGTTAGTCGACACAGAACTGGCGGTAAAACTTACTGAAGAGAACGGCATTGCGTCAATTCCCCTGTCTGTGTTTTATCAATCTCCACCGCAACAGCGCTTACTGCGATTCTGTTTCGCCAAAAATGATGAAACTCTGCGCCAAGCCGCAAAAATTCTGAGAGCTATTTGAGTGTTATAAAAGTGCTATATAAGGTATCGCCGTGAAAAACCTGACCGTCAGTCTAATGCAATGTCCGCTTGTTTGGGAGAACGCAGAGGCAAATCGCCAGCAGTTCGAGCTGCGTTTGGCTGAGCTGGAAAAAACGGATGTAGTGTTACTGCCGGAAATGTTCAACTCTGGATTTTCAATGAACTCGGAAAAAATTGCCGAGCCGATGGGTGGCCCAACTGAAACCTGGATGCGTGCAATGGCTAGCCTGTACGATTGTGCCATCGTCGGCAGTATTGCTGTTAGGGATGCCAATGGGATCAGCAACCGGATGTTATTTGTGACGCCCCAGGAGATACATTATTATGATAAGCGTCATCTGTTTCGCATGTCGGGAGAAAATAACCATTACGTGGCTGGATTTGAACGTTGTATCGTTTACTGGCGGGATTGGCGGCTATGTTTACAGGTGTGTTACGACTTGCGATATCCGGTCTGGAGTCGCAACTGCGGTGATTTTGATGCATTAATTTATGTGGCTAACTGGCCAGCGAAACGAAGCTATCATTGGCGGCAGTTGCTGATTGCCCGTGCTATCGAGAACCAAGTCTGTGTGCTGGGCTTAAATCGCATTGGCGATGACAACAACGGCATACACTACAGTGGTGACAGTCTGGCGATAGCAGCTGATGGTGAGGTCTTGCTTGACGCCCAAGATGGCGAAGGAATATTTACCGTGGTACTCGATGCTGAGCGGCAAATTACGTATCGGGAAAAATTTCCTAGTCATTTGGATGCTGATGATTTCACGCTGAATATTTAGTTAAGCAAGATACTTACATCCAGGACCGTTGACTGGACTCAACCTTATACAAGGTGTCGTTGATTAAGGAGTAAGCCTCTTGATCCTTAATTAAAGGCACGCTTACGCTGCCCGAAGCCAGAATAAGTTTGACGCTGGCAAGCTGTCGCCTTTTCATCATCACACTTTGTTTGAATTGGGTTTGCTGGACTTTGTAACTGGGAAAACAATAATAATCGACGCCAAATAAGCCTTTGCGCAGATAAATGTGCTGACTATCCTGGGCAAAACCCCAGCGACGCCAACGCAAAATAACCAATAATGACAGTATCAGAAAAGTTGCAAGAAGGGATAAGGCCAAGCTTGAGTTGCTCTCCGACAAGGCGAATCCGCTGCTGATCAGCAACATCGGGAATAAATACCAGCCAATATAACGCAGGATGAAATATTGGCTAATGGGGGTAAAATTAATCTGATTAAGGGCATTGTCCGGATAGGACTCGGCTATTAATTGCTCTGCCTCGTGAGATTTAACTGAGGGCACGATGATTTTGCTACTTTGGGCGGAAGCAGATTGATTGTGTGCTCTGTCACTACTTTGCTCAAACCTGAGATTAATTCGCCCGAGCAGTGCATCCAGCCAGTCTTGTTGACGCACAATCATTTGCAAACGACTCAAGCGCATACTCACTTCATACTTGGTGAACAAGCCACTGCGGCGAATATACCGGTCATCTATTTTACTTAGGGTGTAGCCATAAAAACTGATGATTGAACCGACGACTGAAAAACTGACCAGCACTAGCATAATTAGCACGGCTAATGAAAACGCATACAAGCTAACTTGCCAAAGGGTATGGGTTTCCAGGCTAAACAAGTCGTTAAAATCAATCCCAATACTGTTAAACCACTGTTCAGCCTTATCGGCGATATTGTCGAAAAAGGGGGCTAAACCGCCGAGAAAGATCCAAATGCGATTGCTGGTAATACCGTGAATGATTAAATCTGTAAGGCTACGTCGATTTAATATGGTTTCAGCCGAGTGGGGGCTTCACAGTCATGCTCGCTCGAGTCCTGTTGCTCTGTCGGCGCAAGAGCTTGCCCCAGTATTTGTTGTTTTAACTGCTCAGCAAAACTAAGGGGCAGAGCAACGACCTTTGC
>JAWUXW010000108.1:0-13870 GCA_034111125.1 Paraglaciecola sp. | reverse complement strand
TCAATGGTTTCTTTTTCTTCACCAATTGCCGCCGCCAGATTATCCAGGCCCACTGGCCCACCCATAAACTTATCAATAATAGCTAAAAGCAACTTTCGATCCATATAGTCTAAGCCTTCCTTATCGACATCCAACATATCAAGGGCTAAACCGGCTACTTCATGGCTAATCTGGCCATTGGCTTTCACCTCTGCGTAATCTCTGACACGCCTAAGTAATCTATTGCTGATGCGGGGTGTACCCCTGGAGCGCCTGGCGATTTCCACCGCGCCGTCCTCGTCCAGACTAAGGTTTAAATAGGATGCCGAACGTTTAACTATCTGGGTTAAATCTTTGATGTTATAAAATTCAAGTCGTTGCACAATGCCAAATCTGTCGCGTAATGGCGACGTAAGTGAACCTGCACGGGTAGTGGCACCTACCAAAGTAAAAGGGGGTAATTCCAGCTTGATAGAACGGGCAGCAGGCCCCTCACCAATCATAATGTCAAGCTGGTAGTCTTCCATGGCCGGATAGAGGATCTCCTCCACTACCGGGCTAAGACGGTGTATTTCATCAATAAACAGCACATCGTTTTCTTCAAGATTGGTCAACAGCGCGGCTAAATCACCTGCTTTTTCCAATACGGGACCAGATGTGGTTTTTATACTCACGCCCATCTCATTGGCTACAATATTGGCAAGGGTCGTTTTGCCCAGACCGGGGGGTCCAAAAATCAACAGATGATCAAGGGCTTCATCACGTTTACGTGCCGCCTCGATAAAAATTTCCATTTGCAAGCAAACATGGTCCTGACCGGTGTAATCGGCCAGCATTTTGGGTCGAATAGCCCGGTCAATGACTTCATCTTCTTGACTGGCTTTGGGTTGAATAAGGCGATCGGCTTCTATCATGGTTTAGCTACAGCACTCTCACTAGTGTTTTTTTATACAGTAACAGTTTTTGGGTTTAGGGTCTTCTAAAAATATATTTTCAGTCTTACTGCTAGACCTATACCATCGCCCGTAATGCTTCTCGAATAAGATCTTCGCTGGCCATATCTTTAACATAGACCGAGTTGATTACCTTATTGGCCACAGGGGCTTTGTAACCCAGGGCGATGAGTGCACTAAGTGCCTCGTCTTTGCTGTCGACTTTGCTCACAAAAGTATTTTCAATAGGATGGGGGAAATCACCGACCTTTGTGTCCTGCACACTCTGCTCGTTGGCTAATTTTTTCAGGCGGTCACGCATTTCAATCACCAAACGCTCGGCGGTTTTTTTACCTACCCCTGGTAATTTGGTCAGGCCGCTTACATCTTCCTGGCTTACGCACTGCATAAATTGATTGGCCGACATACCCGATAAGATGGTTAACGCAAGCTTTGGACCAACACCGCTGGCTTTAATCAGCTCTCGAAACACCGCTCTCTCATGTTTATTGGCAAAACCAAATAATAGCTGAGCATCTTCCCTTACAACAAAGTGAATACACAGGCAGGCTTCCTGGCCTATCTCCGGCAATTGGTAGAAGCTGGTCATAGGAACCTGTATTTCATAAGCCACACCACCCGTCTCTATCAGCACTTCCGGTGGATTTTTTTCAAGAAGGATGCCGCGAATTCTGCCGATCATGTCTTTGCCTTTTATTGTTGTTATGTGCGCTCGTAATTAAGCTAGCGTAATCTGCCACGTACGGTTTTAGTCGCCTGTCCGGATAATCTGATCATACTTTGATGAGTATGACTGTGACATAAGGCAACGGCCAGGGCATCCGCAGCGTCCGCTTGAGGTGTAGCCGATAATTTCAGTATGTGAGTGACCATATGCTGTACCTGGGTTTTGTCCGCATTGCCCTTGCCTACAACGGACTGTTTTATTTGTCGGGCAGAATATTCAGCTACCGGCAACTGCATATTGGTGGCAGCAACAATCGCTGCTCCCCGTGCCTGACCGAGCTTTAAGGCTGAGTCTGGGTTCTTGGCCATAAAGACCTGTTCAATCGCAAACATAGTGGGCTGAAACTGGTTGATAATTTCACTTACACCATTGTAAATTTGATGCAAGCGCGAGGCTAATTCATCTCCCTGCATGCGAATACAGCCGCTGCCAAGGTATTCAAATTTGGCGCCTAACTGCTTTATCACCCCATAGCCCGTTATACGTGAGCCTGGATCAATTCCGAGTATGATCGTCACTTAATCTCGCTTCCTGGTTATTTTTGTCGTCTGCACATCAGCCTGCGGAGTATTATTCATTGGGTACATGATCACATATTGCCTGACGGTTAGTATCGGACCAAACTTTATCCATTGCCTGAGTTTTATCCAACCAGAGATAACTGGAATGCTCGGTTAAGGTGATAAGATCCTGAGCAGACACCTCAAGGGAAAACACATATTCGGTATTAAAAGGGGTATTCGGTGGATAACGGTGCTGCCATCTGGGGCGAATTTCATAGCGATTGCTTTGTCGACAATCGACTAAAGTATATCCACTCCCCTGAATATCAATCCCTGTTTCTTCCCAGACTTCACGTAAAGCCGTGTGTATCGCCTCTTCACCGGGATCTAAAGTGCCGGTGACCGATTGCCAAAACTCGCTATCATCGTTACGCTGTAGCACCAGCACCCGCCTTTGCCGATCATAAATGACCACCAAGGCGGATTCCGGACGACGATACATCCTATTAACTAGACCTTTGGCTCTTCAGACGGTTTTGCTAACACCGTTTGAATAGACAATTCTTTGAGCTGCTGCGCGTTTGCTTCTCCAGGAGCGCTAGTCAATGGGCAGGCCGCCGTGGTGGTTTTCGGAAAAGCCATCACCTCACGGATTGACGTCGCGCCAGTCATCAACATTACCAATCGATCTAATCCAAAGGCTAAACCCGCATGAGGCGGCGCGCCATATTTAAGGGCTTCAAGCAAGAAACCAAACTTCATTTCAGCTTCTTTATCACTGATACCCAGTAGTTTGAACACGGTGGCTTGCATATCCTGATGGTGAATACGTACCGAGCCTCCGCCCAGCTCACAGCCGTTTAGCACCATGTCATAGGCATTCGATAAGGCATTAGCTGGATCCCCAGCCAATTGCTCGGCACTCAAATCTCTTGGTGCAGTAAAGGGGTGATGCAGAGCATGGAACTGCCCATCAGCTTCTTCAAACATGGGGAAGTCGACGACCCATAATGGTTTCCATTCACCGTCAAGCAACTCTAAGTCTTCACCCAACTTCAGGCGCAGGGCGCCCATTGAGTCGGTCACCACAGTCGATGAATCAGCACCAAACAACAATATGTCGCCAGATTGGGCCTCGGTTCTGGTCAAAATGGCCTGAGCGACTTCTTCGTTTAAAAACTTCAAAATAGGCGACTGTAAGCCTTCCATACCTGCGCTTAGGTCATTCACTTTCATCCAAGCCAAACCTTTTGCACCGTAGATCCCAGCGTAGGCCGCATAATCATCGATATTCTTGCGCGAAAGTTTTGCTCCACCGGGTACACGTATTACTGCTACTCGTCCTTTGGCATCGTTGGCCGGGCCGGAGAACACCTTGAATTCTACGTCTTTCAAAAGATCTGCCACATCGACCAATTCAAGAGGATTACGTAAATCAGGCTTATCACTGCCAAAACGACGCATGGCATCGGCATAGGTCATCTGCGGAAATTCACCCAAGTCCACACCCAGCATCTTGTTGAACAAGTCTCTGATCATGCCCTCGGTAATCGCCATCACACCGTCCGCACCCAAGAAGGTAGTTTCGATATCTATCTGGGTAAATTCAGGCTGACGATCGGCACGTAAGTCTTCATCACGGAAGCACTTTACGATTTGATAATATTTATCCATGCCTGACATCATCAGCAATTGTTTGAACAATTGGGGAGACTGGGGCAGTGCAAAAAACTGGCCTTTATGCGTGCGGCTAGGCACGAGATAATCCCTTGCACCTTCAGGGGTAGCCTTAGTCAAAATAGGCGTTTCAATATCTAAGAAACCGTCGTTTTCAAGATAGCTACGCACACTACTGGTGACTTTAGCGCGAAATTTAAGCCTGTCACTCATTATTGGACGACGTAGATCCAGATAACGATATTTTAAGCGCTG
The DNA here is from genome assembly GCA_034111125.1 of Paraglaciecola sp. Taxonomy (GTDB): domain Bacteria; phylum Pseudomonadota; class Gammaproteobacteria; order Enterobacterales; family Alteromonadaceae; genus Paraglaciecola. Next base: position 9,776 of record JAWUXW010000108.1, on the reverse strand, counting down.
CTCTTCAGAGTTTTCCTGATTCCAGTCAAGAGGCAGTGGAGCTGCTTTATTGAGGATCGTCAAGTCTTTACCAAGGATTTCTATCTCCCCAGTGCTCATTTCCTTGTTCACTTGACCTACGGGGCGAGGACGCACCAGGCCAGTAATTTGAATACAATATTCATTGCGCATGCTTGTGGCGGTTTCAAATACATCGGCTAAATCAGGGTCGTAAACTACCTGTACAAGGCCTTCCCGATCACGTAAATCGATAAAAATAACCCCACCTAGATCACGACGTTTGTTGACCCAACCACAAAGGGTTACGGATTGGCCGATATAAGATGCATTGATGTTGCCGCAATAGTCTGTGCGCATGAAAAGTCGTCTCTGTTTACTAAAAAATGATGAAATTTTAAGGTCGCGTAGTATATACCCAAATCACCTAAAAATGCATTTATCAGTGTAAAAAAAGCCGCTTGCGGATTACCTAAGCGGCTTGTTGTTGGCGCTATTAATTTCCTATCTAAACAGCACCTTCTCCTGCTTAAACCAATAGATGCAAAAGGCAATTAGCGCGCCGGCTATGATCACGGTAGAGCCGAATATGGCTATCAATTGGTAATAATCCATCGTGCCTTTGACCAGCTCTTTCATCGCCAAGGCAACGTTAACCAAAGGCGCCCACGCCCAACCGCCTTTAAGCTCGACACCGGGCAAGAGCGCCAACATGGCAGGAATGATAACCACAATAACCAAGGGCCCCATATAGCTCTGAGCTTCTTTAAAACTGCGGGCGTAGATGGAAATACTGAGCAGCATAGCGGCAAAAATTGCAACCACAGGCACGAGCATTAAAAACATCAATACAAAATCAATCACCCCAATCTGCGCCATGAAATCAGCAACAAACTGTATGGCAAAACCCTGGCTTAATACCGTTCCCCAAATAGCCATACTGGCAACGGTGATCAGCGCTGTCATCGCCCCGGCAAAGGCTATCGTTAAAAACTTACCCATCACAATTTTGTTACGTTCAATCGGCGATATTAACAAGGTCTCCAATGTACCTCGCTCTTTTTCCCCCGCACCAATGTCCGTTGCCGGAAACATGGCTCCCTGAAAACACAAGATAAACAGGATGTAGGGCAGCATTCCACCGATTTTCTCGCCCCAGTTTTCTCGCTCGTCAGCAGTGTCGACTTTTTCCAAATCAATCGGCTCTAATATGGCCGTTTGTTGCATCTCGTCCAGACCCAGCACAGCAAACGCCGCCAACTGGAATTTGTCCGCTTGCATTTCGACAATTTCGCTGACTCGCCTATACACCAAATTGAGACCCGCGTCGTTCAGATACAGTTTTAAACTCGCTTGTCCGCTGCTCAGAACGTCAGCCGAGTAGTTGTCAGGGATCACCAATACAAAGTCCACCGTATCGTTTTTGATCAGCATGGCGTAATCTTGCTCAGCGCCAATATCAATCCGTGCAAACTTGTCAGGTTGTTGCATCTGTTCAACTATTTCTGGCGCAAACTCACCGCCGATTAGCGCGTATTTCAATACTTTATTTTCCGCATCCTCTATCGCTTGCTTGGTTACAAAGGCGACGCCACCAATAATTAGCGGAAAAATGAGAATTGGTAAGGCAATCATGAAAAACAGGGTTTTACGATCTCGTAATAGCTCTTTAAATTCTTTTAAAAATACTAACCACATAAGATATCCTTAGTGAATGCTGTTTAAAAATGCCTGATGCAAAGAACCATCGGCCAGTGCTCTGAATTGCTCGATATCACCATCAAATTTGGTATTACCCTCGTCGATTACGGTGACTCGGTCACACAGCTCATCCACTTCATCCAAATGGTGAGTAGAAAATATCACCGGTATGCTCTGGGCTTTTAAGCCACGGATGAAATCCAGCACCGTTTGCGTGGCCATAATATCTAAACCGGTAGTCGGCTCATCTAAAATAACCACTTCCGGGCGATGCACCACGGCACGGGCGATAGAGACCTTTTGCTTCATGCCCGTAGAGAAATTTTCACTGCGTCGGTCCAAAAAGCTCTGCATATCAAGCAAATCTGCCAATTCCTCAATCCGCTGGCTAGTGTCACTTTCGCTCATACCATGCAGCTGAGCAAAATAACGGATATTTTCACGGCCAGTTAAACGCCCATACAGGCCGGTAGAACCGGATAAGAAGCCAATTTTTTGTCTGGCAACAATGGGGTTAAGCAGCACATCAGTGCCGTTAATTTCCACACTACCCGCGTTAGGCTGCAAGGCAGTAGATAACATGCGCAAGGTCGTGGTTTTACCGGCACCATTGGGGCCCAGCAGACCTAGTACCTGACCTTTTTCACAGCAAAAGGATACGTCTTGCACGGAATGAAAGAAGCGACCTTTAAGACGGGGATCTTTCTTTTCTTGCTCACTGAGCATCTTAGGATTTTCCACGGCGAATTTCTTCGCCAGTTGCTTTATTTCTATCATTCCTTTTCCTGAATTAGTGTTATCGAAAACTCACTTAGTCTATCTCCATTAAAATTTATTACCCGCTTTTTTGAAGTGAATTGAATTTATATGTAACAATATCAACTTCAAACGGATCACTGACAGCACATAAGCCAACTGGAGCCACAATAATATGGACAAGGTAAGTAATCCCCTTCAAGCCTGTAAGAACATATTTTTTAAACCTAATGGCGTTTTTACCGCGATTGAAGATGCCCACAATTGGTCATGGCTGCCGTTTTTCATTGTGCTTGCCACTTCCATCTTGCCGGTCTATTTGTACTTTGATTTTGTCGATTTCCAGTGGTACACCCAACTGATAATTGACTCTACTTATGCCGACATCAGTCCCGCAGAGCAAAATGCAATCAGCAGTAATATGAGTCAGGAGCAGATGCCGCTGATAACCAGTTTTATGATGTTTTTTAGCTTGATTATTACCAATGCGATCGTAGCAACTTACTTAAATATCACGGCTAAAATGGATGAAGAATGTGTACAAGGTTTTACTGATTGGTACGGATTTTCTTGGTGGACATCCATGCCTGTCGTAGTCAATAGCCTTATTGCACTGTTGGTGATCCTGCTGGCAAGTGACCCACAACTATCTCCCATTAGTATCAGCCCCACATCTCTGGCTTACTTATTTAACGTCGACATGGCGTCCAATTGGTTTACCTTATTGCAAAGCGTTCGTATCGACACCTTCTGGGCAATGTACCTGGTCACTGTCGGGCTGAGCCGCTGGACAAATATTGCTAGCCGAAAAACCTACATCATCGCCATCGCTCCCTATGCGCTTATTTGGGGAGTGTGGGCATTATCCATAATCCTGTAAGCCACTAATTGGCAAAGGCAATACATACTCTAAACACCTGAAAATGTGTATCTCTGAGTACAACATCTGGTTGGAAAAAGACCTGACGCATAGAGCCTATAGCGGTTAAACGCACACCGAAACCCTTTCCATTACTCACCAAGCCCAGAACACAAGCCAGAAAAGAAGTAAGAGAAAATGGTCATCCCAAAAAGCTTAAGTAAGTGCCATTCGTTACTGACCCTTTTGATCGCTGGTCTAAAAACTTGCCAAATAAAAAGTGATAGAATAGTATCACTTTATGAAAGTAGAACTAGTAACCACCTTAAAGCGACATGCAACCAAAATCCTCTCAGAACTGCATGATTCGAAGGAGCCTGTGCTAATAACTGAGCACGGTCAGCCTTCTGCATATCTCGTTGATGTCGATGACTACGAAATGATGCAAAATCGCATGAGTATTCTCGAAGGAATCGCTCGTGGAGAAAGTGCAATTCTAGAAGGTAGCACATTCTCGAATGCTCAAGCCAAAGAGAAAATGCGCAGATGGCTCAAATAGTTTGGACCGAGCCGGCCTTACGAGATCTTGATGAAATTGCAGAATATATAGCACTCGACAAGTACTCTGCTGCCCAAAATTTAGTTGAGCTGGTTTTTGCGAGAGTAGCTCAACTCCAAGAGTTCCCAGAATCAGGCAGAAAGGTGCCTGAATTACCCAACAATTCTCGTTATTATGAAGTCATCGTTGGTCCGTGTCGCATTTTCTATAGAATTGACAATAAGAAATTATATGTTCTTTATATTATGCGTAGTGAAAGGCAGTTAAGGAAATTCATCCTCGATGATCGCAAAACAAACAACAATTAACCAAGCGTTGAAAAACGAAGTGTTTAAAAGCACACTCGTTTTAACTTAGCCTTAAGATAAATTTAGATAGAAAAGAAGAATGGATGCAGCTACGTTAATTGGATTAATAAGTTTAGCAATCGCAATCATTGGACTTTTGATTACCATTTTTGAAAAATGGGACGTAATAGCCCCAAGAATAGGTACGGCATATAAAACTGTAAGGGATAGACTGCCCTCTGTAGACCTTAAATCTATAAGGTCGCAACTTTATTGGCACAGGTATTGTCGTCATTGCATGAGGAGTAATTACATACTCCTTAAAGCTTAAGGATATCGGCTCCTTCAAAAGGTCAGAACGATGGTCAAAATATTCAGGCGGGCCTGGTTTTGTTGTTAATAAGCGCAACGGAGTTATTCATCTAAAAGGTATTTACGATGACCATTTGCCAATTGAACAGGCTGCAATAGAAAGTTGGGGTTCATCGGGCCTGCATAGCGCCAAGCGGCAATAAATTACAAAATCAGTTGTGGAACAGTTGCCAGACAATTTAAAAGAAGAACTTTTAATTGATGCAATAAGTAAGAGTCCTACATCAGCTCACTTGTATAAGTACCTGATTAAGGTTTGGGGGAGAAAGAAAAGGGACTCCAAAGCTATCAGTGAGTTGCGTATTAAGAAAAACCATGCCGAATACTTGGCTGGAACTATCAGCTATTCTTAGTTTATGGGCTATTGTGCTTCGGTGAAGCTGTAATTAACCTGAGTTAATTAACGAGGGCAGTTCAACTCCGTCACAGCCCACTCGAATCGGGTAGTCGCACAATCTGCGGGGTGCTCAGGCTCTGTGAAACATTGCACCTGCTATAGGTAAGTATCAGGGCTCTTTATGTCACGATAAAACATTACCTTAAACAAAATAATTCTTGACTATGTAAGCATGGAATTGGGTATACGCTCAAGATCGCTTAGGACGAAAGTAGTGAGTATTGCTGTAGAAATTCTGATTTTTATTCGCATCCCACCAACCTGGGATGCCTAATAGGGGTAATGGCAAGAGCGGCCTGGGCTGGGAGAAGGTATCTTGCTGAGTGATTTTTGCCAGCAGTAGGTTGTCTACTTTTTCACTCTGCTCGGTTAAATTTTGTTGGCCGAAACCCTGTTCAACCTCTACCGCCAGCCATTTACCAGTTAAACCAATAAAAGGCGCAAGTAACAATTCATAATTGGCGTGCCCAAAGATATAGGGGTGGATGTCCCTTCCCCAACTCGCCCGGTGTTCAACGAAAATTTCATGCCAATGGTGATTTCTAAGCAATTCCAACAGTGCAGGTTCTGAACAGGCTAGTACCACTCCACACTCATCAAAGTGAGTAAGGTTGTTGCGTCGGTGTGTTCTTGGTGATACACCAAATTGCTCGATATCGCTAACATGCAATTGATTTAACAAGGTTTTAGTACGGGGGAACTGCAACCACATTAGACCGTTGAATATGTCATGCCAGCTTTGTGCTCGGGTCGGGATAATACCTTGCTGGGAAATAATTTGCTCATAGTAGTCAGAAGTGGGGGCTAATTCGTTTTGACAGACAAAATGAGGGATGGATCTATCCCCAACAAGTCCGCTGTTTTTGAGCACATTTAAACCATCCGCATTAGGCCAATCTGCCACATCAGCCAACGCAAACAAGGCCTGCATATCTTGTATAGGGCCCAAGTGAAGTTGTGCGATAAATTCAGAATTCCAAGTTTGTGACATTTGCTATTTAAGTTCTTATCGAGAGCGTATTACAATGGTGTATTGTAAAACAACAAAAGCAAAAAAATGCAATATTCCTCCTTATTATTACCCTTGGCGACGGCGGCCACCATACTGCTTTCTGGCTGTGGAGAGACACCATCAGCCAATGTGGAGCAGATCAATAGTTTTGAGCAAGTTTATCAAAGCATCAGCAGTGAGGAGTTAAGGCAGCACACCAAGACCATTTCTTCAGATGAATTTGAAGGTCGCTCACCTACCAGTGCTGGCGAAAAAATGACACTGGACTATTTGGTCAGTCATTTTAAAGCTTTAGGCTACCAGCCTGGCAATGGCGATAGTTACTTGCAGCCCGTTGAACTGGTTGAAATGAACGCCGATCCAAACATGAGTCTTAAGATTGGCGAGAATGAGTTTATATATAAAGAAAACATGGTGGCGTCGACTAAACGTGAGCAAGCACTTATTGAACTCAAAGACTCAGAAGTCGTCTTTGTCGGTTACGGTGTTGTTGCCCCGGAGTACGATTGGAATGACTACGAAGGACTGGATGTAAAAGGCAAGACCGTGGTGATCCTGGTCAACGACCCTGGCTTTGCCGACCCTGACAGCGGCAATTTTCAAGGCAAGACCATGACCTATTATGGCCGTTGGACCTACAAATACGAAGAAGCCAGCCGCCAGGGTGCTCGTGCCGCATTAATTGTGCACGAAACTGCACCGGCCTCTTATGGTTGGTCTGTGGTGGCCAATAGTTGGAGCGGCCCTCAGTACAGTTTAGTTACCGACAATCGCAATGCTGATCGGGTAGCGGTGGAAGGTTGGCTTTCTGTCGAAGCAGCACAACAAGTGTTTGCTGAAGCGGGAACGAGTTTTGCAGCGCAAAAAGCCCTAGCATCAAAGGCTTCATACCATAAAAACTTAGGCCTGGCGGCCTCTGTTACGATTAACAGTACGATTAAAAAATCCATCAGTAATAATGTGATCGCTACCCTGCCCGGCACAACAGCCATTAATGAGCATATTATTTACACTGCTCATTGGGATCATTTAGGCAAAGATGAAAGCAAAAAAGGTGACCAAATTTATAATGGTGCCCATGACAATGCCACCGGTGTTGCTGCCAGTTTAGTGATGGCCAAGGCCTTTGTCGGGCTAAACCCCAAACCACAACGCTCCATTACCTTTTTAACGGTAACCGCTGAAGAGCAAGGTTTGCTTGGCTCTTTGTACTATGCATCCCATCCTATTATTCCTCTGGATAAGACGGTTGCCAATATCAATATGGATGCCCTCAATCTGCTGGGCAAAACCAAGGACGTTTCGGTTGTGGGCATGGGTAAGTCAGAGCTGGAACAATATTTGGCCACGGCGGCCGAGCGTCAGAGTCGAGTGTTGGTAAGAGAAGAGCGCCCAGAGGCCGGGTATTATTATCGCTCAGATCACTTTAGCTTTGCCAAGCAAGGTGTACCGGCCTTGTACGCCAAAGGCGGAAGTGAGCCTTTTGACGAAGAAACGGCGAAGTATCGTAAACGGGCAAAAGTGATCCTCACCGGTTGTTATCATCAGGTATGTGATCAGTTCCGTGAAAATTGGGACTTTTCCGGCATTCACCAGGATACCCAATTACTCTTTGACGTGGGTTATCAAATTGCTAATTCCAAGGAATGGCCTAAGTGGAATGCCACCAGTGAGTTTCAACGAAAGTAGACCTCGGCGCTAACTTCAATATCGGGCTGTTTGAAAGACCCACTCATTCAAACAGCCTAAATCCCATCAAAAACGGTCGATAACATCAGTTAATCTATCTAATAGCCAACAAGTGTAAATAAATAACACTTTCCCCTTGCATTTTTCACTCAGACTGGCAAATTCAATGTTGTGAGAAAAGCGATAAATATCAGCATACTTTCCACTATATGAAACGATTATCCAGTCCATCGAACACAACCCAAGAGAACAATTTTATGTGTGGTATTTTCGGCATTCTGGGCATCAAAACTGATGCGTCAGAACTTAGAACACAGGCTTTAGAACTTTCAAAATTGCTGCGTCATCGTGGCCCTGACTGGTCAGGCATTTGGAATAATAACAATGCCATCTTATGTCACGAGCGTCTTGCCATCGTCGACGTAGATACAGGCGCACAGCCCCTTATCAGCCGAGATAATAATCAAGTGTTAGCCGTCAATGGCGAGATTTATAATCACAATGAACTCGAAAACAATTTAGCAACTCCCTACGACTTCAGAACCAAGTCTGACTGCGAGGTGATCCTTCCCCTTTATCAGCAAAAAGGTATTGGGTTTATCGACGAACTAAAAGGTATGTTCGCCTTCGTCCTGTATGACGAAGAAAAAGATGCCTACTTGATTGCCCGTGACCATATGGGCATTATCCCCCTATATACTGGCTATGATGAGCACGGTAACTTGTATGTCGCCTCAGAAATGAAAGCCTTAGTGCCTGTGTGCAAAACCGTACAGGAATTCCCTCCCGGCCATTACTTGTGGAGCCAAACAGGCGAGCTGACCCAATACTATAAACGTGATTGGATGGACTACGAGAATGTTAAGGATAATGAAACCAACCTGGATGACTTAAAGGCCGCATTTGAAAAAGCGGTGAAGACTCACCTGATGTCAGATGTGCCTTATGGTGTATTACTGTCAGGAGGCCTGGACTCGTCTCTGGTATCAGCTATCGCTGCTAAGTATGTGGCTAAACGGGTTGAAGATAACGATCAAAGTGAAGCCTGGTGGCCTCGTCTGCATTCATTTGCCGTCGGCCTTGAAGGGGCGCCTGATCTGATTGCCGCACAAAAAGTGGCGGAAATGATTAACACGGTTCACCACGAAGTCCATTTCACCGTGCAAGAAGGTTTGGATGCCATTCGCGACGTGATTTATCACCTTGAAACCTATGACGTCACAACCATACGCGCCGCCACGCCGATGTATTTGATGAGCCGAAAAATCAAAGCCATGGGCATTAAAATGGTGTTGTCAGGTGAAGGGGCCGATGAAATGTTTGGTGGATATCTGTATTTCCACAAAGCACCGAACGCCAAAGAATTACATGAAGAAACCGTGCGTAAACTTGAGCGTTTGCACATGTTTGATTGTGCCCGGGCGAATAAGTCTACCTCCGCCTGGGGCGTCGAAGCCCGTGTACCGTTTTTAGACAAAGAGTTTTTGGACGTGGCCATGCGCCTTAATCCACAAGACAAAATGTGTCTGGACGGCAAAATGGAAAAATGGATATTACGTAAGGCCTTCGATAATGGGGAATACTTACCTGCCGAGGTATTATGGCGTCAAAAAGAACAGTTCAGTGATGGTGTAGGCTATTCGTGGATTGATTCGATTAAAGAAAAAGTAGCGGCCGATATCAGCGACCAACAATTGGCCAGTGCTGAATTTCGTTTCCCCACCAATACTCCTGATACCAAAGAAGGCTACTACTTCCGCACTATCTTTGAGAATTTCTTCCCACAAGAAAGCGCAGCCAATTGTGTACCCGGTGGTAAGTCCATCGCCTGTAGCACAGTGGAAGCACTGGAATGGGATGCCAGCTTCAAAAACAACGCCGACCCTTCAGGCCGTGCCATGTTGGACGTGCACAACAACGCCTAGAATGCTAAATTTTAAACCTTAAAAACCGCCTATTTGGGCGGTTTTTTGTTGCGGTAAAATAAATAAAGCACAACAGTCACCTTGTTTTAGTCTCTTATTGTACGAGCATATTAAAGTTTGAAACTGGGACTTAATGTTTGAAACTCGCACAACTATGTTTAGCCAGGTTTGTGCCAGGAGCGGTCGTTGCACATTATATAGAGTAATATCTGCTTTCGGCCA